>CALMHN010000001.1 GCA_937863745.1 uncultured bacterium
GTTTTAATTGGTTTTTCTTTATTAATTTTTATTTCAGGTATTTCTAGAGTTTCTGTTTCTTCTGGTAATTCTTCTATATCAGTATTCCAGCCAGCACTTTCAAGTAATTCATTAATGTCACTTCTAGTACCTTTGTAAGTTCTTACATCATCTAATTCAGTAGTTAATAGATCAATAATAGCTTCTTTTTGTTCATCGTCAATTTCAGCTTTATCATCAATTTCATCTTTAATATCTTTAATTATATTTTTGATGCGATGATTGTATTTTTTCTTATTATTAATATCATTAGCTTTATCTAATCTTGTTATTAATTTATCTATTAAATCTTCTTTTTCCTCTTCTTGAACTTCTTCAACTTTAACTTGAGGTAATTCTTCAGCAGGTAGAGTTTCTTCATCTAGTTCTTCAATTTCAGGTTCTTCCTGAACAACTGGTTTCTTTTCTTCTTGTTTTTCTACTTCTTGAGGTTGGACAGTTTCTTCAGGTTTTGCTGTTTTAACTTTTGCTACTTCTTCAATTAATGTTTTTATTGTATCGGCATCAATTTGAATTTTATTATCAGGAGCAGGGTATGGTATATACATTGGTGTACTTGCCATTTGTTTCATCATTTCTGGTGTCATATTAGGCATCATTGCTGGATTAAACATACCTTGAGTCTTTATATTATTATAATTTGATTCTTCTAATTGATTTGCTAATCCTAATTGAGTATCTTTTCCAAGATCATCATCAAGATCAATTAATTTTAATATTTCATCAAATGAAGTTTCTCCTAGTAATACTTTTTGTAATCCATCTTGTAACATGGTTATAGTTTCACCTGAACCATATACTAATTTACGTAAGGATGCTTTATCCATTCCATTAGTTATAGCATCTCTGATAGATTGATTAATTAATAATACCTCATGGATTGCTATACGGCCTCGATAACCACCTGAACATTTAGGACAACCTTTAGGTACATATATTTCATTGACATCTTTATTAAGAGCTTCTTTAAATACTTTTTTCTCGTATTCAGTTGTTGGACGTTTTTCGCGACAATCTGGACATATTCTACGAGCAAGTTTTTGGGATATAATTCCGGATAGGGAACTTCCTAGTAAATATCTTTCTACGGACATATCAGTTAAACGTTCAATTGTGTTTAATGAGTTATTTGTATGTATTGTACTTAATACTAAGTGACCTGTGATGGATGCACGAATAGCAATTCTAGCTGTTTCATCATCACGAATTTCACCAATCATGATAACATCTGGATCCTCACGTAAGATTGAACGTAGTACTGTTGCAAAGTTCAAACCAATTTCTTCTTGGGCTTGTACTTGGTTAATACCACCGATGTTCATTTCTATTGGGTCCTCGACAGTGATTATGTTTGTTCCTTCTTTATTAAGTACTTGTAACATTGAATATACTGTAGTAGATTTACCAGTTCCAGTAGCACCAGTTACTAATATAATACCATTTGGTAAGGATAACATTTTTTTAACTTTTTTAAGATTATCTGGACTAAAGTCTAGGCCTTCAACTCCGGCAACAGACATTGAGTAATCCATGATACGTACAACAATTTTTTCACCTTTATTGGTTGGTAAACAAGCAACACGTAAGTCGATAGTTTTATCAGCTAATTCAGTTCTTATGGCTCCATCTTGAGGCATACGAGATTCAGTGATATTCATTGAAGATATAATCTTAATACGAGTAATCATATTATTCTTAACGTATAAAGGAACGATAGAGTAATCATGAAGAACTCCATCTACTCTTATACGGATTTTAATACCTTCTGCAATTGGATCAAAGTGGATATCTGATGCACCTTTGTTAATGGCATCAAGAATGATAGAATTTACGATATCGGTAATTGGTACATTGTTATAATCAAATGTAACCATGCCGGATAGCATCTCTTTATTATCCATTTGATGGGCTGATGTTGAAGATTCTTGGATATCTTTTAATGTCGCATTGTCTTCAATGGTAGCAGTACTTAATTTAGGTGCATTTACTGATGGAAGAGTAGGAGAAGTTGTTTTGTTTTCACTTCCGCCTATATAATTTCCATTGGCATCTATTAAAGATGGGTCTATTGGATTACCATTTTCATCTACATATTCTACTGAAGATCCAATGTAATTTCCATTGGCATCTATTAATGATGGGTCTATTGGGTTTCCCATCTCATCTACATATTCTGTTTGAACAGGGTTACCATTTTCATCCATCACGTTTTGGTTCTTGTTCTCTAAATCTGAATTATTATTCATATCATCAACCCTATCTATTTTATTCTTATTCTATTATTAATTATACAATAATAATAAAAATGTAGTCAACAGATAAAAAGAAGTTAATTTGACAAATAAAAAAGGAATCAGTTAAGTGATTCCTTCTAGGTTATTAGCCTGTTATATATAAGGACTTAGTTACTTTATTTGTTCCGTATGTAACTGTCCAATCTTGACGATAACTATTGCCTGCAGTCATACCGGCATTACTATCAATGGCATCGTATGAACCAGAGGCATTTTTAACATATAATTGAACTTGGTAACTATATTGTCCAGATGTTAATGTAGTTCCATTAAATGTTACTTTAATACGTGATGAACTTTGGAGATTTGTATAAGCTCCAAATCCAATTGTATCAGTTCCATTTGACCATGTAACAGTCAACTGACTTGTTTCAGTAGTTGTACCTGTTCCAGATGAACTACCAGTTACTGCAGATGATGTTGCACCTGATGACATATTGGCTTTAAATATTGAATAACTTGATTTAACTGTAAATGTTGTTGAACCATTTAAAGCGCCTGTATATGTGTAGGATGCATTAGATGTAAATCCTAAATCAACTGTTCCTGAAGCATCTGTTTTATACACTTCATATCCAAGAGTTCCAATGTAAGAACTATTATAAGCAAGTCTTTCAGCTAGGTATGTACTTTCCCAATGTTTATAGACGTTGTTACTAAAGTAATTAGTTAAGTAATCTGTGCTTATTGCATTTGGAGTTTGAATACCTGTCCAAGTAATATTTACTGATGAACCTGAAGAGGATGCTTTAACATTTGTTGGATTTTCCAATTGAGAGAATCTATCAGATGTTGTCGTTGGTACAGAATCTTTGGCATAATATTCATCTGATTTCAAATTACTAGGAGTATATTCACTAGCTAATTGAACTGGATCAGTTCCTAATTCAATTGTAGCTTCCGTTATGGTATCTGGAAGTGTCCAAGTTGAATTTGGTTCAATTATTCCTTTAATTAATTGTTTAATAATTCCGGTTCTGGCAGATGATCCTTCAGATGATGTTAAGTAATGATCAGCTGATACTTTAGGGTAACCATACCAAGAAGAAATAACATAGTCAGGAGAGTAGGCAACTTGCCATACATCACCAATGATGTTTCCAGTTATTCCAAGGGAATCAATAACACTTGAATCGACTGTTGTTGTACCTGTTTTAGAAGCAAGGTCAGTACCTGATACTTTATAAGATGATACTGCACCAGATGTTACTGCATATTTTAATATAATATTTATTAAGGCAGCTGTATCTTGATCCATA
>CALMHN010000002.1 GCA_937863745.1 uncultured bacterium
TTCATCCTGACTAACTGATTTTTTAATTATAACTAAATCTTCTAAATGATTTAATTTAACTAAACTATGTAACTTCTTTTCTTCACTTCCAGATCCTACAAATATATATTTGTAGTTCTTGAATTCTTTTTTATCTTTTAAAATATTTATGGCTTTGATAAATATATCATATCCCTTGTTATATTCTAGTCTTGAAACATAACCTAAATATTTATATTTCTTATCCAAACCAAGATTTGATTTAGCAATATTAACATTCATATCCTTGAATTTGTTAGAATCTACTCCACCAGATGGATATACCAAGATATCTTCTGGTTTTACATGATACTCATTTACCATTACTTCATAGTAGTACTTTGAAGGAACAATAACTTTATCTTCATGTCTTAAATATCTTCTACTTCTTTTAACATTTTTATATTCAGGTATGGTATCAGCTACAACATCATTACCATGAGCATTAAATACTATTCTTACATGTGAATCTGTAGCATCAATAAACATTGCACCTAATGATGAATGAGAAACATAATGAATATAAATATAATCATAATTAGTAAATATGCCTTTTAAGATTACTAATCCATGAAGTTTTATATAAGCTAATAGTTTTATTATTTTATGATAATGTTTATGCATAACTACTGTATCAACATTATAACCATTTTTTTCTAATATATCTTTAGTATTTTTAACAAATATGCCATATGATTTATTAGACTTACTAGGATACATATTAGATACTAATAATATTTTAGTTTTATTATCTTTTTCCTCGTGTAAACCAAATAATAAAGCAATATAAATAATAACCATAGTTTTATTAATAATATGTCCTGAAAGACATGATAGTATCATTAACATCCAGAAAATAAACCTATAATTTTTATCTAATTTGCATTTTTTCAATACATAAATCATAAATAAAACATAAACAATAAAGCCAAATAAACCTATTGAATAATAAATATCAAATATATCTAATTCTATATCTTTATTATTAACGATTGTTGTATTACCTAAGCCAAATATCTTACTTAAAGTATTAGATCTTACATATATTCCATTTATATTATTTAAATTTGATAATCTTGAACTAAATATTACTTTATCAATATTATTAATACTAAACATATCATCTACTGAGTCAACATCATAGTAAGAAGTTGAGGTATTAAAGTTTTTATAAATTGGTGTATATGGGAATATTATTAACGCTACAATTATTAAGCCAAAGACAAATAGTAAATATCTAGTAATTATTTTCTTATCAAGTTTTTTTAGATACTTAACAAAATAATAAATTACTTCAATTATTAAGCCAAACAACAAGCTCTTAGTTCCAATTAAAACGGTTGCCATAACCGTAAATATTACCATAAATAATTTTAATACATAGTTATGAGATTTATAAATATATGGAATAGATACAAAAGAAAGACATAATAGCACTGCACTTAACTCGTTACCACCATAAAATAATCCAAGATAACCTGTTTTATTTACATACATTGAGCTTAAATCAAAGCCAAAGCCAAAAGCCCATGGAATTATTACAAAACATAAATATATAAAATAAAGAATTGTCATTAATTTTTCATTAATATTTTTATTACTATATTTACTAAAGAATAATATCATAAATGGTAAATAGAATATCTTCATGATATT
>CALMHN010000003.1 GCA_937863745.1 uncultured bacterium
TCTCCCTGTTTTTTTGTATGTTAAGATCACTTGTAAACAACTCGCCAATGTCAAGTGATTCCATTGTTGATACTTCCGAATTCCCCTTATATTTTTCAACATTTTCATCATCTAATGAATATTTTTTTGATATATTTGATTTGTTATACTTTTCCGCTATTGTACCTAATCCATAAAATTTGCCATTTAAGAATACTATTGATCTAATTTCTTCAGCATATCCATCATAATTACTTTCCTTGGATAACTCATATGCTAGACTCATACGAATGTTGCCATTATTAATATCTTGACTCCCCATTCTAATAATTAATTCATTTACCTTATAATTAATAGACAAATTTTCTTCATTGCTTGTTGAAAAAATATCAATCTTTTTTTCATCCAAACATTTTATATCTAGAGAAAGTGGCCTAATACCTGACTTACCAGAAATACTTAAGTTAATATTAAAACTTGAAGTCCCTGAACCTTTTTCAAATATAGTAACTTTCCCTATTCTATTCCATTCTTCTCCTCTTTGATGAAAGTTCCTAACTCCGCCAAATTCCTCATATTCAACCCCATCCACCATTATGCCAGTTTGATAATCATAAAGATTACTCCAATCACTCGTGATGCTTATGATTGGTAAATCATATGAATCATCAGTTGATAGAACATAATCTTCTTCATATATCTTACTATATGAACCATTTACGTAGAGTATAACTTTCAAAGGATAAACTCTAGTTTCATCATCTATGATGCTTAAGTGTATAGGTGAATCATAAAGACTATTAGCTTTAGTTGGATCATCACCATTTAATGTATAATAGATTTCAACATCACTCGATAATTCAACACTTTTAGTTATTTCTATATCAATATCATTTGTATAAAAACCACTGGTGTAATTAAAGGAAATTGGATCATTTTCTGTATATGCTAATACATTGTCTAAAGAAATATTTTGTTCTTTATAATAGAATAAACTTATAGATGTCAAAGAAATAATAAGAATAATAATAAATAATATTTTTAATATTCCTTTGTTTTTCATCCAATTGTTTCACCTGATTCAATTATATAATTAACTGATTTTATACCCTTTACATCCATTAAATCTGATACTAAATCTTGATTAATTTCTCCTTTTGTTCTTACTTCAATTATTAATTCCTGATGTTTTTCAGTTATATTATTTGATCTAATCTTTGTATTAGTTACATATCTATTCAATACGGTTGTAATATTTGATGAATCTAATTCATCATCACCAGCTACGATTAATAAATATTTATTATATATTTTTGGTAAGTAGTCAAATAATAGTATTATTATTCCAATAAATAAGGTTGTAATAATTGCTAGTTTAAAGTTTTGGGAACCAACACATAAACCTTCTGCTATTGCCCAAAAGATATAAACAGTATCTTTACTATCTTTTATTGCTGTTCTAAAACGAACAATTGATAAAGCACCAACCATTCCTAAAGATATAACAATATTACTACTTATCATTAACATTATTACTACTGCTATTTCAAGTATTACTACTAGGCTCATATTAAAGTTCCTATTATAAGCTACTCCTTTATAAGAAAACCAATATACTAAATATATGATTGCTCCAATTAATAAACCACCAGCTAAAACTAATAGCATTGCATTTATTCCTAAATTAGCATTGTTTGTATAAAAATAATTAAATATTTCTTCTTTTGTCATATTAAATCCTCTATCCTAAATAATCATAAAAATTTGGTCTTGAACTACAATATTTACTATATGCTGTTCTAGTTAATTTATATTTTTTTAATATATTACTTATATAACTAAGTAATTTACCATTATATTTTATCTCCAATACAATAAATTCTCCACTATCAACAGGAGTAAGAATTGCATCTTTATTAAATAAATCATAAGTACTTTCAGAATATCTTATATCATAATCTAATGTTAATCTTGTATCATTTATATGGTGAATATAAGCTATTCGTTTATATTCTACTAAAGATACAGGTTTATAACAACCAAGCACCATAGTTTTATATAAATAAATTGCATATTCACTTTTTTTTATATATTTTAATAATACACTATAGTCTAAATTTATTAACTTTTTTGCATCAGATTTTGTTATTGCTATGCTAACCTTATGTTGATTATTACCTCTTTTAATTTTAGCTTCTAGTTTACATTTTTTATCGTCAAAGTCATAAACTCTTAATCTTATTTTTATACGATATGATGTTCCTGATAATTTATTATAATAATCTTTATTATTTATAGTATCAAAATATAAACTTCTTACCATATAACCATTTTCTGCATTATGTAAATCATTATCTAGTAATTTATCTAAATCATTTTTTATTAGATTAGCTTTATTTAAATCTATAAGATATTTATTTTCAATTCTATATATAGATAAATCATCATCCAAGGATATCACCACCCGTTTGTCTTTATATTCTAACATAACGAAATATCATTTTAAATGGTTAGCACAAAAAAACAAGATAATTTACTTATCTTGTTCATGTAACATATTTAAATACAATTCATATAGTTGTCTATGTTTCTTAGCAATTACTCCAAGAATTATTCCTGTAATCATATTTAATAATCCAATAGTTATTGAAAAACATCCTACTATTAAGCTTGGAAATTTTTCAACATATCCTGTATGGAAATATCCATTAAAGGCAGGTATTACAATTATTAAACCTATGATTGCAAATATAAATGCTAATAGGTTGAAGAAGGCTCCAGGCTTATATTCCTTAAATAATGTAGCTATAGTTTTTAACACTTTAAAGCCATCTTTATATGTATTTAATTTAGAAACAGATCCGGATGGTCTATCTCTATATTGTACAGGTATTTCTACTACTTTAAAGTTTTTATCAACAGCATGTATTGTCATTTCTGTTTCTATTTCAAAACCTTTTGACAAAACTGGAAAACCCTTTACAAAATCATATGAAAATGCTCTATATCCAGTCATGATATCTTTAATTTTATTATCAAACAAATGATTAATTAACCATCTTACTAATCTATTCCCAAAGTTATGAAATGGTCTCTTATTTTCTGTAAAGTAAGTTGAAGATAATCTATCACCTACAACCATGTCTGCTTTTCCAGATAATACTAAATCACACATCTTTCGTGCATCTTCGGCAGGATATGTATCATCTCCATCAATCATAAGATAACAATCAGCATCAATGTCTTTAAACATTGATCTTATAACATTACCTTTTCCTTGACGATATTCATATCTTACAATTGCACCAGCCTTTTTTGCTAGTTCATCAGTACCATCAGTCGAGTTATTATCGTAAACATAGATGTCTGCTTCTGGTAATACTTTCTTATAATCTTTAACAACCTTTGCTACTGTTTTTGATTCGTTATAACATGGAATCAATATAGCTATACTTTTCTTTTCCATATAACCTCCTAATCACTTACTACTTATTTAATTTAACCACATTTCTTTTGTATAATTTGAATTATAAAATGGATCATTTTTAATGAATTTATCCCACTTATTATACATGTATTCTTCTTCTGATCT
>CALMHN010000004.1 GCA_937863745.1 uncultured bacterium
TAACTTATTATCAATTCGATATTTTAATAATTTATAGTTTTTCTCTGCAGTTCTCTTTTGAATTAATTGATCTCTAGTGGCAAATGTTTTTTCATCTGTAGAATATGATGAATATGTAGAGTATGCAGATGAATAACCACTTAAATCAGTTGATGCATCAGTTTGAGAGAAAGGTACATTATTATCTAAACGATATTGTAAGGATACTATATCCATTTTGATAGTCTCTATTTGAGTTGAATCAGTACTTTCATCTAATAATTTAATCATTGAATTATCTTTAGTTATTTCATTATTAACTAAGACTTTCCAATCATAATTATTTAATAAGAAATCAACATCTTTATCATATTGAGCTTGAGCTTCTTTTACACCTTCATCATCTTTATTTATATATTGAGCTGTATATAATTTTGTTAAATCACTTTTAATATTATTTTCAATATAATAATACTCAGATGAAGTAGATTTAAATGAATGATCATTTTCAAACTTTAATAATTCATAGGTAACTTTATATTCTACATAAGTTCCTACATCAGCTGAATTGGCTGGATCTAATGTGCTTAGTAACGTTTCATATGTAGATATATTCATTTGGTTAATAGTTGCTGATGTTGAATCATCCGTTACTAATAACTTATAACCAAAAATACCAATAAAATTAAAAATTACAATTAATAACATAAGTATATAAACACTTGGTTTATGAAACAATTTATATAATTCGTTTTTTATTAAATTAATCAATGATATTACCTCCAGTCTTTTCTAAGAAAGCATCTTCTAATGATAATTTCTCTAATTGTACTTCATATATTTTAAATTTATTTCCAATTAAATTTTCTAATAACTCTGGTATATCTTTTTTATCACGATATACTCTTATATGAGTATCATCCATTATTGAATCACCATCTAATAATAATTTTTTAATACCGGTTGTTTTATTTAATTCTATTAAATAACTTGTATTACTCTTTTGTTTTAAATTAGTAACCGATTGTGTAGTAATAATAGTTCCATCTTTAATTATACAAGCATCTGTTATCATACTTTCAAGTTCTGATAAGTTATGAGATGAAATTAATACACCAATATGTCTTTCTTTAGCTAATTTTTTTATTAAATCTCTTATATCTTTAATACCTTCTGGATCTAGACCATTTGTAGGTTCATCAAGAATTAATACATTAGGATTAGATATCAATGCAGCTCCAATTCCTAATCTTTGTCTCATTCCTAAAGAATATTTAGATACTTTATCATCAATTCTATTTTTTAGTCCTATTAATTCAATGATATTATCCATATCTTCATCTTTAATATCTTTATACATTCTTTTAATTAACATTAAATTTTGTCTTCCTGTTAAGTACATATAAAGATCTGGACTTTCAACAATTCCACCAACTCTAGCAATAGCTTTTTCAAAGTCATGTTGAATGTCATAGCCATTTATTTTAACAGTACCTGAGTCAATGCTTTGAAGTCCTAAAATCAACTTAATTGTTGTTGTTTTACCTGCTCCATTGGGTCCAATGAAACCAAGGATTTCACCCTCTTCAATATTGAAAGATACATTTTTTAAAATTTGCTTTTTACCTATGCTTTTGCATATGTTATTTACACTTAATATATTTTTCATATTATCTCCTATCTCGATTTATTATATCATATAAAATAATAAAGAAAAGTAATGATTATTTTCTAACCATTACTTTATTAGCATCTCTTACTTTATATGATTTATACTCATCACATTCCCAGTTATTACGGGAATAATAAAGTGTATTTGGATAATTACCGGTTAAATTGACATATCTATTTGTTATTTCACTGGCTGGTAGACCTTTAGTATAGCCTATGTTACCATCAGATAGAAAATTATCTTTAGTCTCTGCAAAACGAACAACTTCGTCTTGATTGTGTGATATATTAACATCCGTTAGAACCTTCATATATTTAGCATACTTATGAATATATTCTTCAGGAGTATTAATTACTTCACCATATATAACAAATACTGGTTTTTTTAGTGAATAAGTAATTACTGGGAAGAAATCACTTCCTTCTTCTGGTAAAGCTATTGATTTAGCGGCATCTAGTCTAAATCCATCAACACCTAAATCTATTAAATCATTCATAAATCCAATTACTTTATCTCGAACCATTTGATTATCAGGATTCAATCCAGGAAGTCCCATGTTATAATGCGTTACTTTATAACGATCATTCCAATCATCTCCAACAAGATTAGGAGTATGCTTCCAAGCATCATAGTTTCTTAATAAATCCCTATCATCTTGATAATTTGGTGTTAAGGCTTCTTCTGGACTATTTCCACCTGCTAAATGATTAATTACTGTATCAACAATTACATGAATTCCATGTTCCTTACAACGGGAACAAAAATCTTGTAAATCCATCCTAGAACAAATGCGATTTCCTACACTAAAGTTTATTGGTTGATATAACATCCACCAAACATTATTAAACTCTTCTTTTGTTGGTTGTACTGGACTTATTTGAATACAATCAAATCCTTGATTATGTACCATTTCCAACATATCATTTGAAATATACTTTAACTCTCTATTAAATAAATTTAGCACTCTCATTTTAACCACCCTATTATAAAGATATCACTAGTTTAAAATTTTTTAAACAAATTTTGACATTTATAGAAAAAAATATATAATATACATTCAATGGAGGATAATATGGCTAAAAATGAAATTCATAATCTTGAAATAAACTATAATAATATAGCAAAGGTAAAGAAACAAATTCGTTTGTATAATAAACTTGAAGAAATCAGTGCAGGTGCTTTATTACTTGGAGTAACTGATATGTCTTATAGTTTATTAAGTGGTGCTAATACTACTCATCAAATTAACAATTTGATTTTTTTCCCAGGGCTTGTTGTTGCTTTAGGAAGTGTTTTTTCTAACTTGGCACTTGGTCATAAGGTTTTTAAACTAAAACGTGATAACCTTATTACTGATTTTGAAGATGAAGAAAAAAAAGAAGATACTAAGACTCGTTAGTACCTTCTATTTTTTTGTTAAAAGTATTCCTTCTTTAGATTCTAGATTTCCATCGGAAGTAATATCATATACTGTTACATGTTTTGTTGTATTGGTATAAGTTATTTGTATTTCTTTATTGGAAATAACTTTATATTCACATGAATCATATGATGAATAAGAACAAGTATTATTATCCTTAATTACAACTGTATTATTACTAGGGTCTGTGTATGTTCCAAGAAAGTTTGCATTGGACGCTCCACATGCCGTTAAAAATACTAAACAAACTACCACGATTATTATTTTTTTCATATTAGTCCTTAAATAATGAAGCCATTTTATCTTCAATTATTTTCTTTCTATTATTAGTTTCCTCTTTATTTATAGTTATCGTTATTACATCTCCTTCAGATGCATTTCCAACCAATATTTTTGGTATATTATAACTTTTATTATTATAAATAACGATAGCATATTCTCCTTCAAAACGATCTATTATTACATTCATATTATTTTACCTCAATATTATTACCATCACTTATAATGGTAATATTTCCTGATTCATCCGTTCTTAATACTTTAGCACCAACACTTTCCCATCTCTTAATAATGGTATCTTTTGGTAAATTATAAGTATTATTAGCTCCTACTTCAATAATAGCATACTCAGGAGAAACTTTTTTAACAAATGAAGCACTGGAAGCCGTTGAACTTCCATGATGACCTACTTTAATAACATTAGCAGAAACATCTGATGTTATCTCTCCTTCAGATACTGTTCCAGCATCACCCATGAACAAAAATTTATTATTTTTATATCTTATCATTAAGACAATTGAATATTGATTTAAATCATCATAAACACTGGAATTAGGAGCAATCATATAAACACTCAAGTCATCTGTATCAATTAAAGAAACTCCTGATTTTCCTGTGTTAATACTCAAGCCCTTATTAGCAATAGTATCAAGCAAATTTTCATATATAGTTGTTGTAGTTACCGCCTTAGGCATATATATAGAATCAATCTTAAAGTTATTAATAACTGTTGAAAGTCCACCTATATGATCAGCATGTGGATGAGTTCCAATTAAATAGTTAATTTCTGAATAACCAAGGCTGGAAATATATTTAGATACTGTATCTCCGTATTCAGCTTCACCAGCATCTATTAAGATATTTTCCCCATTAGGTAATTCAATAAATTCTGAATCACCTTGACCTACATCTAAATAATGA
>CALMHN010000005.1 GCA_937863745.1 uncultured bacterium
AGTATTACATAAACTCTTTTATCTAATCTCTTTAACCTATCCATATCTATCCTCATGTAAATTTTATCACATAAATATAAATAAAAAAATACGACCTAAATCGTATTAAAATATCTCACTAATATTTTCACATATATAATTATCAAAACAATCTTTTACCTGATTTAATAACTCTTTACTATCTATTGTCCAAGCTAATATTAAATCATTTTTTCTAAATTTCTTAACATACTTCTTATTATATAATTTATAATCACAAGATAAAAAGTTAGGTTTACACATCTTATATAATACAATATCCGCTAACTTAATCTTAAGAAATCTATCTTCCTTAGCATCTAATAATAATCCTCTTATATAATCAGGTCTATTCTTTTTAAACCAGCTTACTGATAATGGATTAAAACTTTTAACAGCAAATAGTCCTTTATAATTATCCAATAATTTAGAGACTTCTTTTTCTAACTTACCAGCTTTAGTATCATATTTCATTTCAATAATAAGTGGAACTTTACCATTTACCATTTTTAAAACTTCATCTAATCTAGGTATATTACACTTAGTATTTAATAACTTAATATCCTTTAATTCATCATAAGTATAATTTTTAATTTTACCATTAATACCCGTCATTCTCTTTAGATTAGCATCATGAAAAACAACAACAGTATTATCTTTTAATAAATGAACATCTAACTCAATTATATATTTTTTTCTTAAAGCACGTTTAAAAGAAACCATTGAATTCTCTGGTACTTTGTTATTATCATGAAGACCACGATGAGAAATAATATTTTTCTTTAAAAATGATAAATCTTTCATAAAAATCCCTTTCTAAATTGAAATTATATCATCATAAATAGTATTATGCAAATAATACGAACATTTATTTGCTTTTTATAATTGTAAATTCTAATTTATAAGGCTCGTTAACTTCAGCATCTTCTTTAAAGTTAAGCTTTATATTATTAGAAAAACACATATTCATTACATTAACAAATATATCAAATAAATTATCACTTCGATAATTATTATTAGGTTCTATTTCATTAATTAAATCCAAAATAGTAAAATATCTTTTTTGAGGTAATTCTACAATCTTCTCAAATAACTTATTACTTACTTCTTTCATTACCCTTTACCTCTGCTCCAAATACATAGTCCATTTTTGGTAATAATAGTTCATCCCCAAAAGTTGCCATATAATAATTCCATTTATCTTCATCTAACACTACATAGCCTTTAGCTAGTAACTCTGGAAACTCCCGATTGAATTGTCCATATGTTAAATCTATTAATATATATATGTACCCTGATAAGGAACTAATACAAATTCATGACCATAGCTATATCCAAGATCGCTTGTATAAACAATATGATTAACAACATTTCTTTTAACCAACTCATCATGAATAAAACTGGTATAGATTTTACAAGTTCTATATTTATCTAACTTACTCAAAGTATTATTAGTAACTTTTATAGTATCTTCTATACTATCAATAATATTAATTTTTCTAATATTAATCATATCTTCGATATTCATATCTACACCTTACTCTTAATATAGTATACCATTTAACCACTTTATAATAAAAGGAAAAAGTGTCATAATAATAAAGGTGATAACAATGAAATTTATAAAAGCATCTATTTCTTCAATGATATCTGCTGGCATTGACTTAGGAATATATACCCTAATTGCCGGTGATTCTAGTATTTATTATATTATTCTAATAGCAACTATTGTAGCAAGAATAATATCTTCATTAATAAATTTCATAATTAACAAAAAATGGGCATTTAAATCAAATGGTAAAACAACGAAAGAATTAATTTATTTCTATATATTATTTATTGCTAAACTACTAGCATCATCACTTCTAGTTTGGTCTTTATCAAATACCAACATAAACCATACTATATTAAAAGCACTAGTAGATATCTTCCTATTCTTTATAAGTTATTACATTCAATCGAAATATATTTTCAAAAATAAAAATAATGACATTGACTAACAATATTTAATATGATAATATTTTACTTGTACATGGCGATGTAGCTCAGCTGGCTAGAGCGTCCGGCTCATACCCGGTAGGTCGAGAGTTCGAATCTCCCCGTCGCTACCATGTGATATTAAGCGAACAAATAAGGTTCGTTTTTTTATTTTTATGTAAAATTGCCTTATTACCCTTTAATTAACTATAAATAATGATATAATAATAAATACTTAAGTTGGAGAATCAGGGTGATAATATGTTTAAAAAAGTTATGTTATTTATATTTATAATAATTGTTGTTACTTTTGGAAGCATCATCATCTACAAAACCTACCAACATACTTCATCATACATAGAAAATGAACCTATTGAGAGTATAACTACCACGACAATAATACCTAAAGAAACTATTAACGATTATTTAAAAAATAGTACTTTATTATATGTAAAAGAAGATACAAGTGTATTTAACATGGATGATAATCGTAGTAAAAAAATTGCCATGATTAATAAAGGAGAAACAGTTTCCTCCATTAAAGTTTTAGATTCAGGTTATAATGAAGTAATATATTCAAATTCTCTTGCCTACATTGCTAGTTCAAATTTATCAAGTACACCAATAGCAATTAAAGGATATACAGAAATTGATGATATTGTTTATCCAATTGATACTACACACATCTATGATGAACCAAATACTAATTCTAAAGTAATAGCAACCCTAAACAACGAAGATAAATTAAAAAGAATTGGCTATGATAATAAGTTCAGTGAAATTATTTACAATGGATCCATTGGCTATGCTAAGAATACTGAAATAACTAATACTCAAGAAATATCTGGTCCAGTTAAAGAAAACCAAGAAAGAAAAATAAATACCAATAAAAAAATGGTGGCCCTAACATTTGATGATGGACCAAATCCTATATCAACAAATAAAATATTAGATACACTAGAAAGTTACAATGTCGTTGCTACTTTCTTTGACTTAGGAACTTTAATGGAAAGATATCCAAATGTAACTCAAAGAGAAGAAAAAATTGGCTGTGAAGTTGGAACACATACCTACTCACACGTTAATTTAAATACCTTAAATGGTGATGCATTACAAATAGAAATAAATAAAAGTAATGATGTTTTTGAAAGAGTATTAGGTCATCAGCCAACTCTTACAAGACCACCTTATGGAAATGCCAATGCTTTGGTAAAATCAACTGTCCAAACTCCATTAATTAATTGGGATGTTGATACTTTGGATTGGAAAACACGCAATGTCGACTCAATAATAGCCAATATTGACTCCTACAGTACATTAGATGGAAGAATAATATTAATGCATTCTATCTACGGAACAACAGCTGATGCTGTTAAGATATTAGTTCCAAAACTTATCAATGAAGGATATGAATTAGTAACCGTTTCTGAGTTAGCTAAATACAAAGGTTACACATTGGAACCAGGTCATATTTATTACGATTTTAGAAATTAAAAGAAGTGATTATATAATCACTTCTTATTTTATTTCACCATTGATCATAGCTTCTTTAACCTCTTTACCAGGTCCTATGTTAAATACAATCGCTCCAATAATAGTTGGTAAATAATAAGTTAAGAACCTCCATAAAACCATAAGGGATGATAAAATTGGCCCACTTATGAAATTACCAAAGAATCCCATGAATCCAAGTTCCATGCCACCAGTAGCACCAGGAATTGGAACATAACAACCCATGATATAAATGTACTCACCAGCAACTAATGTATTAATCATATTAAGAGAAGATCCAATACCAATAGCATAAGCTACGTAATATGGAATTGCAAAATATGCTAGTAATGATAAAGTTTGATATATTATACAAGAAATAAATTCTTTCTTTTTATTTAATAACACCTTTGCATTATCATAATAATCATCACAGTATTTATCCCACTTCTCTATTTGCTTTTCTTTATTAAGTTTTTTATTAAATTTAGCAATTAAATTTATAAAGAATCTAACTATTGATCTATTGAAATTCTTTGAAAAACTAACCATAAAAAGTATCAATAATAATAAACCATTAATTACAAATCCAACAATAGTAAGTTCTCTTAATAAAGGAACACTTTGAAATAAACCTAAAGCATGATTAATTATAAACGCAACAACACCTAAGAAAACAAAAGCTATTTGAAAAACAATATAATTTTGAATAACTATATTTGTTCCATTACTAACAGACACACCTTTTTTATGTAACTCATATACCTGCATAGGCTGTCCACCTGATGCTAAAGGAGTAACTCCATTAAAGAATTTTGTAATAACTCCTAAATATAATATATATTTGAACTCTATATCCTTACAATATTGCTTAGTCATTGTAAATAAAGACATTTGATCAAATAAATAATATAAAAAGAAGAATAACATTGCTACAAGTAACCACCATGGATTAGCAGTACTAACAGTACTAATTATCTCCTTATAATTATCTTTTAATATGTAATATAAAATGCCTACCGTAATAATTAAAACAATTATACTATTACGTTTAATATTTTTCATTATATCAACTCATTCCACTCTATAAGTATAGCATAAACCATAGTATAAAAAAACACTAGAAAACTAGTGTTTAATAAACTTTTAATCAATAACGGTAATTGATTCTATAACAGGTTGTTGATCATAAGAAATTGTACCATTCGAATCCGTTGGTTTAGCTGTACTACATATTTTATCTACAACTTCCATACCACTTGTAACATGACCAAATCCTGCATATTGACCATCAAGATAAGTAGCATCCTCTTGAACTATAAAAAATTGAGATGAAGCAGAATCATTATTAGAACTACGAGCCATAGATATTGTTCCTCTTACATGAGAAATAGTATTGTTTACTCCATTAGAACTAAACTCACCCTTAATAGTAGTACTACTTCCACCAGTTCCATCATGAGATGGATCTCCACCTTGAATCATAAATCCTTCGATAATTCTATGGAATGTAAGTCCATTATAAAAACCATCATTAGCTAATTTAATAAAATTAGTAACTGTAATTGGAGCTTCATCAGCATCTAATTCAACTGATATAGAACCATAATCTTTAACATTAATAACAACATTATGTAATCCACTTAACATATTAATCTCCTCACTTGCTTCTTTACTAGAAGTATTATCTTTATTATTACTAGAAATAATCATTGATGCAAATATAATAATAATAAATATTATTCCTAATATACTAAGAATAACTTTTTTATTCATTTAAAATCACCAATAAAATTATACTAAACAATTATAATTATTTCAATAGAACAAAAAATAAGCTATTTCTAGCTTATTCATTAATATCAACTTTATCTAAATCATCAATTATTTGGGATTGCTCATCAAGCAAAGTTCTTATTCTTCTCTTATATGTCACTATATTACGTCTCATACGAGCACTTTCTTCTTCAATATGTTCAGCCTTTAACAATGCATCATTAATAATTCTATTAGCATTCTTTTTAGCCTCTGTAACAATCAAATCACTTTCATTAAGTGAATTCTCTTTATATTTATTTGAAGCCTCCTCAGCCATTACAACAGCACGATTAAGAGTTGCATCCATGCTTTTATAATGCTCAAGTTCTTTATTCAACCTATCTATTTCTAAGTCCTTTTCTTTCATCTTAGTAATCATGTCATCAACTTTATCAACAACATCATCAACAAAAGCATTAACTTCAGAAATATTATAACCATTAAGACTTCTATCAAACTTTTTCATGTCTTATCACCCAAATATTTCTATTTTATTTATTAAAAATCAATTTCGTCTTCAATCTTAGCTTTAGTCTTTTTATCTTGAGAATCATCACTCATACGGCCTTCAACATCAACGTTTTTAGGTGTACATAGATATATTCCATTGCCAAGTCTTTGTAAGTCTCCACCCAAAGCATATAAAGTTCCACTTAAGAAATCAATTATACGTTTAGCTTGATCATTAGTAACTCTCTTAACATTAACAACAACAGAATTTCTCTTTTTTAAATGATCTGCAATTTGCTGAGACTCCGAATAAGCCCTAGGTTCAACCAAGATCATCTTATTTCCTGATTTAACTACAGACTTTTCATCTGTTTCATAAGCATCATTTTCTTCATCTTCAATTGTATCGTCTTTCTTAGGAAATAATGCTTCCTTAATAGATTCAAATGCCATATAAACACGCCTCCAAATATACTAAACTTATAATATCATAAATTGTCAATCATAGTAAATACATTTGCTAACTAAAAACTAATTTTATCCTCAATATACTTTTTTACATCCTCAATATTTAATGTAATTTGCTCCATTGTATCTCTTTCACGAATAGTAACTGTACCATGTTCCATAGTTTCATCATCGATTGTAATACAATATGGAGTACCAACAGCATCCGCTCTTCTATAACGTTTACCAATATTACCAGATTCATCGTATGTAACCATGAATGATGAACTCAATAATTTATAAACTTCCATAGCCTTATCAGCATGTTTCTTCTTAATTAAAGGAAGAATAGCCACTTTATAAGGAGCAAGGAAAGGTTTTAACTTTAATACAACACGAGTATCTCCACCTTCAAGTGTTTCTTCATTATAACCTTCATTAAGAAGGGCTAATACTAAACGATCAAGTCCAACACTTGGTTCAATTACATAAGGCAAATACTTCTCATTAGTTTCAGGATCTAAATATCTTAAATCCTCTTTAGAATGTTCCATATGAACACCTAAATCATAATCAGTTCTATCAGCTATCCCCCATAATTCACCAAATCCCATTGGAAAATTATATTCAATATCAGTTGTTGCTTTAGAATAGAAAGATAATTCCTCCTTCTCATGATCACGATATCTTAAATTCTCACCAGTTAATCCTAAAGTCTTTAAGAACTCCAAACAATGAGTTTTCCAATAATCAAACCACTCTAAATCAGTACCAGGCTTACAAAAGAATTCAAGTTCCATTTGCTCAAATTCTCTTGTTCTAAAAGTAAAGTTACCTGGAGTTATTTCATTTCTAAAACTCTTACCTGTTTGACCAATACCAAAAGGAACCTTAGCACGCATACTTCTTTGAACGTTTAAGAAATTAACAAATATACCTTGAGCAGTTTCTCCTCTTAAATATATTTTACTTTTAGTATCTTCAGTAACACCCATATGTGTTTCAAATAAAAGATTGAACTTACGAATTGAAGTAAAATCTTTAGAACCACATTTTGGACAAGCTATTTCATGTTCTTTAATATACTCTTCTAGTTTTTCATTACTCCAACCATCACCAGTTTCAGCACCTTTAGAATAATCTTCAATTAACTTATCAGCTCTAAATCTAGCTTTACATTTTTTACAATCAATTAATGGATCAGTAAATGAGGCAACGTGTCCAGATGCAACCCATACTTCAGGATTCATTAAGATTGCAGAATCCAAACCATAATTATAAGGAGATTCTTGAATGAATTTTTTCCACCAAGCACGTCTTACATTATTTTTTAATTCAACACCTAAAGAACCATAATCCCAAGTATTTGATAATCCCCCATATATTTCACTTCCTTGAAATATATATCCATATTGTTTAGCATAATTAACTAACTCTTCCATATTTTTAACCATATTAATTTCCTCCTAAATTACTTTTTCTAAATCTTCTATAGTTTTTACAATAATAAATGATTTTAACGCTTCATTACTAACAAATTTATCATCATAAAGTTTCGTATAAAAGTTAAGCAATGGTGTATAGAAATGATTATAATTAAATAAAATCATTTTCTTATTATCGCCCCTTGTTAAATTTTCTTCCATACATGATATAAACTCAGCCAACGTACCTATTCCACCAGGTAATATTACAATTAAATCAGCAGACTTATAAAGATCTCTTGTTCTATCAAAAGTATTTGGTAAAACATCCATAGCATCAAACTCAAGTCTTTCAGCATACTCAGCATCTTTAATATCAACAAATCCTTTAACTTTTTTACCTTCATATTTGTAAGTCATTAAGCACTTACCCATCATTCCAGTATCAGCACCACCATAAATAAGCTTATAATCGTGTCTAGCAAGAACAGTAGCAACATCTGATGCTAAGTTCTTATAATCATTTGAAACATTATCTCTTGCACTACAGGCAATGAAAGCTCGCATATTATCAACTCCTTTAAATAAAAAAAGAACAAAGCTTGTATGGGCGTCATTAACGCTGTTCCACCATACTTTGTTCTTTTGTATTTTCCATATAGCTCGTGAGATTCCACCTCAGTCATCACTTGTATGTAAATAATATAACACAAAAATTATCTTTTTAAAACAATAATTTTAACGGCATTTAATATGTGTTTCTCTTAATTGCTCTTCACTAACAACATTAGGTGATTGCATCAACAAATCTTCTCCACCAGATGTTTTAGGAAATGCAACACTTTCCCTAACCGAATCATCATCACGTAAAAGCATAATCATACGATCAATTCCTGGAGCCATTCCAGCATGAGGAGGTGCACCATATTGAAATGCTTCATATAAAGCTCCAAATTTAGACTCAACAACTTCCTCATCATAACCGGCTAATGCAAATGCTTTCTTCATAATATTAATATCATGGTTACGAACAGCACCAGAAGATAATTCAACACCATTACAAACAAAATCATATTGATAAGCAAGTATAGAACCAAGGTCATCGCTATTTAAAGCATCAAGTCCACCTTGAGGCATACTAAATGGGTTATGACCAAATTCATAAGACTTTGTATCTTCATTATATTCATAAAATGGCATATCATTTACAATACAAAATTCATATGTATCTTTAAGTAAGCCAGCTTTCTTACCAATGTAATCTCGCATAGATCCAGCTTGTAAACTAGCATGGCGTTCAATTCTATTTGCAATAAAAAACACTACAGAATTTTTCTTTAAAGACAACTTATCAATAATATATTTACGATCATCATCACTTAGAAATTTATCAATAGGTCCTTTAAAAGATCCATCTTCCATAAAAGATAAATAACCAATTCCAGGCATACCAATAGATGATGCATAATCAACTATATCATTAAACCATGAGTTAGATTTAAGAGCAATATCAGGAACACTAATGCATCTAACATATTTATGATTAAAAGGTTTGAATTCAGAATTTTCAAATAATTCACTTAAATCCTCAATTACCAAAGGGTTTCTTAAGTCAGGTTTATCACTTCCATATTTAGCCATTGCTTCTTTATAAGTAATTCTTCTAAAAGGAGATTTACTCACCTTTTTACTACCAAAATGATTAAATACATCACTAAATATCTTCTCACCAACTTTATAAACATCCTCTTCTGTAGCAAAAGACATTTCAAAATCAAGTTGATAGAATTCTCCATACAAGCGATCTTTTCTAGCATCTTCATCTCTAAAGCAAGGTGCTATTTGAAAATATCTATCAATACCACCAACCATCAATAATTGTTTAAATATTTGAGGGGCCTGAGGCAATACATAAAATTTACCTTGAAACTTCCTTGAAGGAATAATAAACTCACGAGCACCTTCAGGACTTGAAGAAGTAAGAATAGGTGTTTGTATTTCCATGAATTCCATCTTCTTCATTAAAGACCTTAAATAATCAATCAAATCCGTTCTAAACTTTATACCATCCAATACTTTACTATTTCTTAAATCTAAATAACGATATTTTAATCTTAAGTTTTCATCAACGTTCTTAGAACTCATAATTTCAAAAGGTAACTCAGGTTTAGCTAAAGTTATAACATCTAAAGATGAAGCTAAAACTTCAACTTCTCCCGTAGGTATCCTGTCATTATAAGTATCTTCACTACGTTTACGAACAACTCCATGAATAGTTACAACCGATTCCTTTGGAATATGTGTAAACATTGAATCATCATTAGAAACACATTGAGTAACTCCATACATATCTCTTAAATCAAGAAATAAAACACCTCCATGATCTCTAACACTTTCTACCCATCCAGATAAAACTACTTCACTATCAATATCTTTAAGTTTAAGTTCACCACATGAATGAGTTCTATAAATATTTTTATCCATATATATCATCCTTTCTTGAATAAAAAAACAGTTAAACTTCCTTGAAGGGACGAATAACTGTTAAAATCCGTGGTACCACCCAGCTTATTAGATATCTAATCACTATTGAGCCTTTATAACGATAGCTACACCGTCTTAATCTACTAACATTACTGCTTTCTTTAAGCTTTCACAAAGAGTTCTTTCATTGAATTATGTTTATCCTATCTCACCAACCAGGATTCTCTTTAAACAAGACATCAATTACTCGGCTTTGTTCATCAATTTAAATAAATAATACGCTAATTTATTTTTTTTGTCAATTATTACTTCTTTCAAGATTCCCATGACTATTATCATTCGCAAAGTTTAAATTGCCACAATATAAACTTATTATATATAAATTAAAAAAAAGATAGGATCAATCCTATCTAAATATATTAAACTTCACCCCAATCATATTTCTTAATAAGATTTTTACTAGAATAAATATTTAATCTATCTTCTACAGTTAATTCTTTTTCTTCTTTAGTAATAACTATATTACCATTTTCAATACGAATACTAACTTCATCATTAAGAGAAATATCTAAATCATTTAAAATACTTTCAGGTATTTCTAAGAACAACTTATTATTAATTCTTTCTAATTTAGTTTTTATAAGTATCACTCCTTAATTTGTATATTTATTATATTTTTTAAACTCTGGACTATTATCCAAAGTAGTTTCATTTAATTCTTTGACAAGATCTTTTTGATGACGATCCAATTTAGTAGGAATAATAATACTTACAATACCATAAGCATCTCCCTTTTTACCAGACTTCTCATCATCAATACCTTTGCCTCTAAATCTAAATTTATCACCATTTTGACTACCTGCAGGAATATCAGCAACAATTGTTCCTTGAACAGTTGGAACGTCCTTCTTACAGCCTAAAATAGCTTCACTTACTGTTAATGGAATTGTAACGATTATATCTCTTCCATCACGAGTATATATTTCATGGTCTTTAACTTTAATATGAATATAGATGTCTCCTCTAGAACCTCCATGAGGACCAGCAGAACCTTTACCACTTAATCTTAAAGTATCACCATTTTCAACACCTCTAGGTATTCTTAACTTAATACTCTTTGAATGTTTAACAATTCCATCACCACCACAATTAGAACAAGTAGTTTTAAATGTATAACCTGTTCCATGGCATCTAGGACAAGCACTTTCTGATTGAAACATTCCAAATAAAGTTCTTTGTGTTGTAACAACACGTCCACGTCCTCCACATTCAGGACAAGTTACTTTATCAAATCCACCAGCACCATCACATTCACTACAAGTATCTTGAATATTTACGCTAAATTCAGTCTCAGTACCATATACAGCATCATCAAAAGGCAAATTAATCGTAACTTCTAAATCATCACCACGTGTTTGTCTAGTAGTACTTCTTTCTCTACCACCAAAGCCTGATGAAGAAAATCCGCCTCCACCACCAAACATTTGATTAAGAATATCATCAAGACCCATACCACCAAAATCAAATCCGGAAGCATCAAATCCTCCACCATTAAATCCACCTGCTCCATTATCAAAAGCAGCAGAACCAAATTGGTCATATTGACTTCTTTTATTTTTATCGGATAAAACCTGATAAGCTTCACCAATTTCCTTAAATTTTTCTGCATCTCCAGTTGTTTTATTATCTGGATGATATTTTTTAGCTAGTTTTCTAAAAGCACTTTTAATTTCATCATCAGAAGCACTTTTATCAACTCCTAATGACTCATAATAATCCTTTTTACTTGCCATTTAAATCACCACCAATTTCTATAAATTTATCTAACATTTCATTAAAATATTTAATAGCATTAATATAAACACTATCATCACTTAAATCAACACCTAATATCTTAAATGCATCAAGAGGTAAAGTGTTTCCTCCAGTACTTAAGAATCTTAAATATCTATTTAACATATCTTTATTACCATTAATTATTTCTCTAGCAACATTGCAAGCAACACTTATGCAAAAAGAATAATTAAATAGATAATAATCCATGTAATAATGACTTCTTAAAGCCCATGAATATCCTGAATAATCATCAAGAACCACAGAATCACCATAATATTTAACTAAAGAATCATATGTAAGTTTATTCATGTAATCTTTAGTAATACTATTACCTTCAACAACTAAGTTATTGAATTCTCTTTCCATCTTACCTTCTCTAACAGCTCCATATAAATTTGAAACTATTACATTAAGTATATTACTTATACCAGCTAACTTTTCTTCTTTAGAAGAACCATTATTGGCTAAATAATTAGAAAGTAAACACTCGTTAGTTAAAGATGCAACTTCGCTTACAAGTGAAGATACTTCTACATCCTGTATTTTATTATGTTCGGATATATATTGATGATGAACATTATGTCCACCCTCATGAATAATAGTTGATACTGAATCTAAATCATAATTATAACTCATTAATATTCTTGAATTACGATCCAAAGGAGCAAATGAATAGCCACCTGAACACTTAGAAGGATATTGAGCATAATCTATATAATGATTATCAAATACCTTTTTAAAATGATTTACATAATCTTCACCCAAAGGCTTTATAGCATTTAAGCATAACTCTTGAGCATCTTCAATAGAATACTCATGATTACATTTAGCCATATCCATATTTAAATCATATTGATGTAATTCATCTACACCTAATCTACTTTTAAATACCTTAAAATATCTTTGTAAAGAACTAACATTATCTTCAACATTCTTAACTAAAGTATCATAAATCTTATCATTTAAATGTAAATCATCTACATGTTCATCCCATGCATCTCTATAATTATGTACTTTACTATTACAATTATTAGCATTAACATAACCATTTAAGAATTGAGCTGAAGAAACAAGGTAATTACCTAAAGTACTATTAAATTTATCTCTAACAGTCTTTCTAAGATTTCTATCATCATTCTTTAATAATCTTCTTAAATTAGTAGTTGTAATGGCTTCTTTTTCACCATTAATTTCTACCTCACCATATTTATGTTCTGAATTTAGCATTGTTGAAGACATATCCTCAAAATGATTCATTGCTTCATTTAAATTAGCTATGATAACTTCTTTATCTTCGCTTAATATATGTTCTTTTTTACGATATATTTCATCTAAACCAAATTTATATTCATTTAATGATTTATTATCTATAAATAATTTATCATATTCAGAAGTACTTAAACGCAATAACTCTGAATTAAAAAAACTTGTATTTACTGTATATTTATTTAATAATTTCTCACATTTACTCTTTCTTTCCATATTAATAGAATTTCCAAGTTCTTGATCATTAATTAAATAAGCATATATATAAAGCCTTTCAACTAAAGACATAGCTAATATATCTTTATTTAAAAACTCATACAACTTACCAGCATCTTTTGTACAACCAACATAAGAAGGTAATTCATCAACTAAAGATGAAGCAGAAGTAAAAGACTTATTAAAATCTTTATCATCAGCAAAATAATCAGTTAAATCCCATTTATACTTATCCGGTACATCACATCTTGATTTATATTTATCCATAT
>CALMHN010000006.1 GCA_937863745.1 uncultured bacterium
TGCATCTAATACAAATACCATAGGATTTTCTCCTTTCCTCTGCTTACGCAGGTAACATCTCCCTCGGCAATGTTATCTATGCTTACACGTATAGCACACTGGCTTAACCCACTACACCTGTTTAATGCTATACGACAGAGCCTAGAACTAGGAGGGCATCCTAGGGTGTCATGACATAGATAACGTAGGTTCTGTTTCAAACCTTAGCCTGGTCAACATAGGGCTATCAAGCCCACGGCTTTAGCCGTTGGGTAGTTGACTATCTTTCTTATATTTTTCTTCAGCTGCTTCTTGATTCATTCTGATAAATAGATAATTTTTATCATCTGTTTTAACCAATGAATAAAATCCCTTAACTTTATTACCAAAGAATTCAACTACTATAGTACTACCCCATTTATATATTATACATTTACCTTTATCATAGATATCTACAGTTCCTGCACCATATTCCCCTTCAGGTATTTCACCTTTAAAAGACATCCATTTAAGATCATGATCTGGTGTTCTTACAGCAAGGATTCTTTCTCCATCTTTAGAAGGAATGTGTGCTTTTGGAAGAGCCCAAGAGGGTGCCTTATCGCCTTTTTTAATTCTTAAATCAAAATGATGATGAGAGGCATAATGATCATGTATTGTAAATCTTGTAGTAAATGGATAGGCTTCTTGATCTTCTTTCAAGATATTCATATATAAATGTCTAATATAATTTTCAATGATATTTGTATCTGATGCTCGTAATGATTTAATTATTTCATCAACATATTCTAATCTGGTTTGAACATCTGTAACCTTTAATTCTTCATATATTTTATATCCAATTAGTTTATATATTTTAATTATATCATAATAAATAGACCATTGTTGTTCAGCTGTCATATATTCTTCATCTATGGCAACTGGTAACAATATTAATACTGCTATATCTTCTTTGTCAACATTCATCAATTTATAAGTAGGAACCCATCCATCTAAATCAATATGTTTAGTTTTATTATAATAATAAGCTAATATATCTTCTAATGATCTATCCATTATTATCAAATCAACATCATCTGGAATAGATTGTTTCTGTTGAATTTCAGCACGTAATAATTCTTTTTCAAATTCTTCAAATAAACTTTCATTATCAGGATCTTCCCATGGGAGTGTTCTCTTTTCATGCTGCCATTGTCTTATGACCTTTATAGCCATTTCTTCAACTGTATAATATCCTTTTTTGGCAAGTTCATTAACTAAAGTTGTTTTACCAGAAGCAGCTGGACCTGTTATGATTACTATCTTTTTATTGGACATGATTATTTTATGCCTCCATCACTATTGTAATATCATTATCAATACCATTTAATTGAGGCTTCAGAATCTCATTTAAAATAGAAGATGAAGTAATAACTGATACAGTATCAAATACATTTGACATCGCATCAACAAAGCTTCCCAAATCTTTACCCATAGCAATGGTTCTTATTTCATTAGTTACGTTGGGATTATTGCCAAATCTTTTAGCAAATTCTTCAGCAGCATGTTGTAGATACCTTTGAGCATCAATAGAATATTTGATTTGATTATCCAATATTATATCATTTTCTTTAATTCTTTTCAATGAAGATGCTACTATCGATTCTGGTGTTATTGTCTCATTATTTATTATAGATGGTAGTTTATAACTCATTCCTCTTGTAATATTAGATAATACTGATATCAGAGTTCCAATATTAGATCCACTTTCATTTATAAATCCACCCAATTCTCTGGTCAATATAGCTTGAATAATTGCCAGTTCATTTAATGTTGTATTTGGTACTTGTGAAAAAAGATTATTAGTAAAATGAAGCATAGAAGAAGGATTGAATACATCTTGAATCATAGATAACATATTTCCCTCTAAACCAGAGAATAATAAATTGTTTAGCATATTATTTCCAGATACAGTAAATTTACTGATATTATTCATATTGAAATTCAATGGATTTCCATTCACAAAATCATATGTTATCATATTGCCAGTTACATTTTTCACATTATCTAGTTTAAAGATAGTATTAGTATATTCAGACTTAATAGAAATAGATTTTCGTAGTCTATCAAACTTTGTTGTTACATTTGTTAAAATTGGATTATTAAACAACTTTTTCATATTAAAGTCCTTAACTTGAGCAGAAGGAATAGCTGGCTGTGAAATACTGCTATAGTTTGGTTGTTTCATTGCTGAAGATACATCACTTGCTTCTTCAGCAGCAGAACCCATTTTAATATCATATTCTTTACTGAATACTTTAGTAAATGCCTTTCCTTGCATTCTATTTTTATAGTTTCTAGACATATTAGTTATAAACTTTTCAGCAGATGGAAAATCAGGATTCTCTGACCCAGATTGAACCATTACATTATATAAATCTTGAATAGTAATAGATACTTCAATATGTCTAGGTACTTCATTAAAATTAAACTCATTAAGTGGTGCAGACCAAGATAAACTAGAAATACCACCAAGTTTAACATCCATAATATTACCTAATCTGGCTGAAATATAAGGTGGTTCCAAATAAGATATATTATATCCTCCTACAGGTAAAGACAATTTTAATAACACTTCTAATGGTTGTATTATGTCTCTAAAATACATCTCACTATTTGGATCAGTAGCAAATGTTCTTAGATCGATAGTAAATGTCCATGACATAGTTGTGCTAGAATCTTCCCATATATTTGGGATATCTATTCTTCCACCACCAAGAAAAGTACGTGATACATCAGCACCCAATGCTGTATATAATTGTGCAGCATTACCACCAATTCTTGTACCATATGTTTGTAATACATCTGTCATTTGTCTTATAAGTTCATCCAAATAAGCAACACCTACACCAGAGAATGCTTGACCAGTTGGACCTTTTGATACTAAGGCAAGTTGTCTTATTTCTCCAGCTGTATTAAGTCTAATTAAGTTAGCTAAATCTTGTTCTATATTAGATGCATAATAATTATTGGTATGAGAATATGAGATAGATGTATCAGGTATAACAGCAAATTGATATTCCTGACTTAACTTCTTAACGTTCATGGGTTTTGTTATATTTTCCCATTCACATGCTGATGCTATAATATGAAGTATTGGGAAAGTAACTTCAAGAAATGATCTTGTATCAAAATATTCTCCATCTGTTTCTGCACCAATTGGTGGTAAACCCATTATTCTATCTACTTTAGGAAATGTAATATCCTTTGAACTTTTAGCAGGTGATGATGATTTTGAAGAGTTTACAGTAGCCAATTAAGTATCACCTCTCTTTTATAATCCTAATTCATGTGAAAATATTGGAGCTGTAACCCAAGCAAATGCTGTATTATGATCATCATCTTTTGTTTGATTATTATTTGAAGTAACATTAGAAGAATTCGTAGTTGGGCTATTAACTATAACTATATTGTTTCCAGCAGGCTGTTGTTTGTTATTTTGTTGTGCTTGAGATGTCCCAAGTCCAACAGTAGATACCTGTGTTGTTACTTCTTTAGTTTGTAATGATTGCATGGTATCTACTTGTGCTTTAACTGGTTTGACTAAATTTAGAGTGACTGCTCTTTCTTTTAGTTGAGCATCAGCCAAATTTACATCAGGAAGATATTTTGTTAAAATAGAATCTATAAAAGGCATTGGGTTTATGGTATCAGATGAACCTAATTTTCTAACTTCAAAATGCAGATGAGGACCAGTTGATCTTCCTGTAGAACCTGATAAGGCTATTTTATAACCAGGATATACTACCTGCCCTGATTTAACTAATATTTTTGATAAATGTCCATACAATGTTCTTACATTTTCTTGAGGATGATCTATTATAACAGTATTACCATAACCATTTATCCATCCAGCTTTAGAAACTTTACCTGCTAATGGAGTATATATTGATGTACCATGTTTTACACCAATATCTACACCTTGGTGCTGACTGATCTCACCCTTTGAATTTACACGTATTTCACCATATTTGCTGGTAATTCTTTGACTGCCAAAATATAATTTTAATAATTGCTGACGTGTAATATCTGCTTTTAATTGTTCTTTTGCAACAGTTGCTGCTCTTGACATTTCAGGTGCTTCAAATGTTTCTGCTACACCAATAGTGGCTAATGATTTAATGGTATTTACTTGTTCTACAGTTCTCTTAATGATTCTTGGTTCATTAATTACATCTGGTGCACCAATAGTAGCTAATCCATGATAGTTTATCGTATATGCTAATGTATCAACTGACTCTTTGAAAACACCTACTGATTCACTAAAAATATTAGCAGCACTAACTTGAGTTTGAGCAGACCTATTTGCTAAATCCAAGACAGATTCTCGTGTTTTGCCCAATATTCCAGCTAATGTGCCATATCCTTTTTCTCTTGCTATTTGGGTGATATCTGATAAAAATCCTGCAGCTTTATCTGTACCCATTAAACCAGATAGAAATGCACCCAAGGTAGATCCCATAGATGTTATAAATCCACCAAATTGACCTTTAGCAAAGTCAAATATACCAACTAAAGCATCAAATGCTGATCTGACTGCCTTTCCCATAGATTGAGCAAGTTCCATAATATCAGTTTTGAATGCTCCACCTTTAAAGTATTCTGCAATCATAGCCATACGTTTACCTTGCTCTTCTGCCTGATCAATCATACTTTGATAGAAATTTGTTTGCTCTTCTTGCTGTTCCTGAACAGCAGCCATTTCGCTAGCTGCAGTCTGTATAGGAGCTGCTTCTGCAACAGACTGGCCAGTAAACTTCCTCTTAATGGCATTCCAGCCCCATTTAAAGATTTCAATTATAGCATCTTTTATGCCACCTAAAATCTCCCCACCTATTTTAGCTGTAATAAGCACAAATTTGGGAATATTTTTTATAAAATTGATAACAGTACTAATTGTTCCAGTAACTAATTTCACCATTAATCCAGATACAATGCCCCTTAGAGAAGATGGCACATTGTTTTTTCCACCAAACACATTTGGTAATAATATATTTCGAAAGAAAGATATACCTTCTATAAATAAAGGCAAAGTCATTGCTATACCAATGCCAATTGGGCCTAATGTCATTAAAGCACCTTTGGCAAATGGTAATATTTTACCTATTACACCAAATACTGTTTTGCCTGCTGTTCCTATCACACCACCAGCAGTACCTATACCACGACCAATGGTTTTCATTCCTGAAAAAGTTTTACTAATGCCTGTTAATAAGACATCAGTTATACTCTGCATAGAAGAAAGTATTTTAGATTTGAATTTATTACTAGGTTGCGTATTTTCAGGTAATGTTATTACTTTCTGAGTTTGATCTAAAATATTTTGAATAGTATTGTTTACTATATCAGACTGCATAGTCTGTACAGTCTGTTGAACTTTTGGTGGGATTGCTCCTCTTCTTCTTAATCTACTTGCTCTTGATACACCCCTGCCAAAACCAAACAATACATTTCCTACTTCTTTGACACCAAAGATACCTGTAGATTGTAATATACCACCAATTGTTCTAAATAATCCACTAGTAAGAGACATTACAATAGCAGGTGCATTAACATTTTTAGCATAAGCAGCACCTGCTTTTTCCATTGAAGCTAATATAGCACGTTGAGATTTAGATAATCCTTTCAAAAATGCTTGAGATCCCCATAACCCTCCACCAAAAACACCTTGTATGAGAATATTCTTCATTCCATATGCTGCTAATATAACAGATACTACTTTAGTAATAGATGGAAGGGCAAATCTATGCCAGAATATATCTAATGCAGATAGCATTTTCTCTTTAAAATAATCTCCAATAGATTGATTTTGTGGTATTCTAATTCCAACCATATTTAGACCAATTCTGGTAGCTGTAGACATAGTCTTAACTATAGCAGCCACAAATTCATTGTGTTTAAATAGGTTTGCAAAAATAGGTCCTAATACATAAGCCATAGCTTTATAAGTTAGATATCCATAAAATAATTTACCAAAAAGAGATCTTGGTGATAAAAGATATCTAGCTATTTGAAATAGAGCAGTACCTACTTTCATGGTACTCTTTAAGACATCTTCTATCTTCTTTGTAAATGTAACTTTAAGATCTTTTAATCCAGTTACTTGTTGTTCAGCATATCTTTCTAACTTTTTAAGATTAAGCTGTTTCCTTAATTCTTCTGTTGTTGTTGAATATGGTTTTAATACATCTTTTAAAACATCACGCATATTATCTGTGGATACTGGTCTATATGTGAGTATAGTTAAAAGTACATTCTTCATATCTGCTAAATGTCTGGTGATAATATCCATTTTACTTAAAACAATTTTTTCATATGCTTGTTTAATCTTATTATTAGCTATAGTTAATGTTTTTATATTCATGAATAATGTATCAAAATAATAAGGTGTCATCATTATGGTTTTGTACAATTCAAATGTGAGGGGCATTGGTTTCATTCTACCCTTAAATTCAATAGCTTCATAGCCAATAAAGCCTCTAAGAAATTTAATGTTACCCAGTAACCTAACCAATGCCATTTCAGCAGCCTCTGCTGCTGTTTTAGAAGAGATAAGCTCTTGCATTCTTAGAATATTTTTTCTAAAGTTTTCTCCAAAAACACCCAAAAATCCACTTAATCTAAATGTTATCTTAGTAAAATTACTATCTAGTTGTTTTTGTAAATCTATCTGATATTTGAATACTGAATTAATTGTTGTGTTTAAAGTATGCATCTCTTTATATAATGATTCTAATCTTACAACCAATGATACCTGTAATTTTTCCAATAAAGAGTGTGTTTTTCTATGCGCACTTTCAATTCTATTAGTCATTACAGCTAATGCATCCATTAATTTAGCAAATTGTTGATCACTATTAGCATAACCATTTGAAATAGTTGGAAGATTGGAAATTACAGATGCTTGATTTTGTTGTCTAGGTCTCTGAGATGCATTTGTCTGCAAATTAGCTACATCTCTTATAGACCCAGTTAAATTAAGTTTGATTTCCTCTTCATTGGGCATCTATGTTCTACCTCTTCCATAAAATTAGTAAAATACATAACATCAGTATTAAATCTCTATGTGATTGTGTTACATTATCTACATTCAATGATTTCAGTATATCATCAGTCAATGATATATAATCATCTTTTTTATTTATTCTTTTTAACAACGTAAAGGGATCCATATCTCTAATCCTATCTATAGAATCATAATCAACTAAGAGTTTAGCTACTATACTCTTAAGTAACTCTTGTATATCTGTATTGTTCTCCATATCAAATAATATGCTTTCTATTTCTATTTGCGTTAATTGTGTGACGTTTGATAAATAAGATATTACCTGAGATGATGTAATAACTTCTGATAAATTTTGTACTATATCTTCTGCTTTCTCCATAACATCAGGTGTTTGTGATGATATAGACATATTCTGATAATATTTACTAGCTATAGCTTTTAAAGATTGATTTAATTTATTTCGTATATCTATCAAGAATCTATAATAGTAATATGGATTTATTTCTTTTATCATATCATCCTTATATTTATCTAATGTTTCATCTGCAAT
>CALMHN010000007.1 GCA_937863745.1 uncultured bacterium
AGTTAGAAACGATTTTGATTTTTATTATATGTTAAACTGCATTATTAAATATATGAGTGGAGAATCTGATTCTCATACAAGAATTTTTATGAAAAAGAATGTATGGTTTCCTATAAGGTTTAAATTATTAGAAGATGGTATTTATATAGATAGATGTTTTAATGAAAAAAGTTTAAAGAAAAAAGTAATTAAAATAAATGGCATTGATATAGATAAAGTATTGAATGAAATTGAAAAGTGTACTAGTTATGGAACAAGAGGATGGCTATACTCTTGTATTGAAAGTTTTTTGTACAATAGAAACAATTTGTTAAGTTTACCATCTATAAATTGTGATAGTATTGAAATTTCATATGAAATGGAAGATGGGTCCTTAATTAGTTTTAATACTAATGATAATTATGAAAAAATCAATTTATTTCCAAAAGAAGACAATCAAAGATGTCAAGTTTATAATGACATATTTGTATTTAAGTATCCTTCTTGTAAATCTAAATTTGCTCCTATAATTAATGAAATAGATGAATTAATAAAACATAATAATATAAAGAAATTTGTATTAGATTTGCGTGGTAATACTGGAGGAAATTCAAATATTATTAAAGACTTAATCGAGTATTTAGGTAGGAGCAATTTAGAATTATTTACTATTGTTGATAGAAATGTATTTTCAAGTGGCAGATTTGCTGCAATAGAAATGAAAGGAATTGGAAGTAAAATTGTTGGAGAAGAAATTGGAACCCCAATAAATTGTTTTGGATATGTTTCAGGAAATGGTTTGACACCAAATTCAAATATTAATTTTAGCTTTTCTAGAGTATATTGGTATGAGAGTAATAATAAAATTCAGGGAATATTTACCAAGAATGATTTATCAAAACAAAATGATTATTTTTTTGTACCAAAGTATTTACATATAGATATTCCCATTGAAATAACTTCAGAGGAATATATTAATTCCAATGGAGATTTATTTTTAAAAAAATGTATTTATTTAATAGAAAATGTTAGAACTATGAAAAGATAGTTCTTTTTCTTTTTCATAAATTAGTGTATATAATTTGCTATTAGCATTTGGAGATTAAGACAATATGGATGAAAAATGTGAAATTTGAAAGAAGATATTGATGGTAGTATTGAAATTGCTATTAATAAAAATGGATATATAATAAAAGCTTATAATTATTAAATTATGTAAATGAGAATTATTTAATCTTTATGATATAATTAAATTAGGATGTGAAAATATGAGTGCTGAAGAATTGGAAACGGAAATTTCTAAATTGGTTGATGACATTAAAAAACAAGATTTTCAAGGTACAGATGAAGAAATTAAGATTCAACAAATAATGTATTTTGATAAATATGTTAAAGATAATATAGATTATGGTTTTGATGCCATTAATTTTTCATTAAAATATCCTAATGCTAAAAATCCTTACGAGAGTGCATATCGTGATGAAGGCTTTTTTATGGAAAATGAAACTAATGGTAAAAGAATAGCTGTTTGTGGAAGTATAAGTTCTATTGCTGATCAGGTATTTGATAAACTCGGTATTGATTCCGATTATATTTGGGGACATATTAATGTTGGAAGTAATGATAAGCCTTCATATATTGGACATAGGTGGAATTCAGTTTCGATTGGTAATAATTCATATATGGTTGATTTTACAATTGGTATGATTATTCATAATATTCTTAAAGATGAAGCATATATGCAAGGTGCATCTCAATTGGTGGATTCAGCTGACTTAGGGAATGAATTTAGATATTTGTTTTTTGATAAATTATCTTCAAGAGAGTCGATTGGTGGATTTAAAAAGGATGAACGAGGAAGAACAATCGATGATATTTCTGAAAATGGTAGTTTAAATAGTGCTACTACTGATGCTCATGATATATTAGAAAATTTGGAATCAATCCCAGCTGAATATTTTGCTACGATAAGTAAGTATGTTGATAATAAGCATGAAAAAAGCTTATAATTATAGTTAAATTTTGATTATATAATAATAAAATGATGTATAATTTTGCTATGAGGTTAATATGAAAAATAAAAAGATAGTTTTAATGGTTGTTATAGCATTATTTTGTGCATTGATTTTAATCATTTGTTATAAAAAAATAAGTAGTAGTTCTAGAGAAGAAACAAAACTTAATCAAGAATTGAGTGATTTGGGATCTGATTTTTATCAAAACTTTTTCTATCAACAATTGACTGAAGAAGAATTAAAAACATATGCTAGTGTTGGCATAACAATAAATCTTGATAGTCTAGATAAATATGCTATGACTATTAATAGAAATACAGATATGTTTGTTAATAGTAAAACAAAAGAGGGGTGTAATACTACTAATAGTAAAGTTACTATTTATCCAGTTGAACCCTATAAAAATACGGATTTTAATATCGTTGTTTCTCTTGAATGTGGGTTTTAAACAATTAATTGTACACTTAATCATTAAGTGTACTTTTTTTTGGTATTTTTTTCAATAATTAATACCTAATTTTATTGATACTTTACGTTATAGTTGGTATACTTATGTTAGTAAAAATAAAGGGTGAGAGTTATGAAAAAAGTTAAGACTTTAGATAAAAATATAGAAGATAATGATATTGAAAAAAAGAAGTTTAGTTTTAAAAATATTGAGGCTAAATATTATATTATTGCGGGTGCAATAGTTGTTGCTATTATTGTAGTTATTGTTCTACTTGCTTCTGGAGTATTTAAACAAGAAAATACTAGTGCAATAGTTGAAAGTTCTCCAACTTATCAAGGTAAAACTATTACAGTTATTGATGGTAATACTGTTATTGAGGAAGATAATGATAGTAAGACAATCGAAGAAACTACTACAGCTTCTTCATTTATTCAAACATCTGATGAAATTCAATCTCAATATTCATTTAGTGATATATCGGTTTCTAAAAGTGGTATTAATACTATAGTTAAAGGTAATGTTACTAATAATAGTAGTAAATATAAAAATGCTTATGTTAATGTTAAATTTTATGATAATAGTAATGCTATTGGAAGTACAAGTGTATTAGTAAAGGATTTAAAGAAAGGTAGTACTCAATCTTTTGAATTAAAGATTGTTGGTGATTATACCAATAAAGAATATGTTTCAAAAGTTGAATATGTTTCATAGGTAACTAATATGAATAAAAATGTAATTAGGTTAGTAATTGTTATTGTGGCTTTAATGATTTCTGGAGTTATTGCTTATAACCAGTTTTTGATAATTCCATACTATTTATGTAATGTGGCTTTAATGATTTCTGGAGTTATTGCTTATAACTTAACTAAAGAAAATAAAAAGACTACTATTCAAGATGTTTCAAACATTGCTTATGTTGATGGATATGAGATGAGTAATACTTCAATAACATATGAGAATAATATTAGTAAATTTAGTTTTGATATATGTAATAAATCAAATGATAGAAAGTTAAAAGAAATTCATATTATTGTTAATTATGATGATAATAAGGAAATTACATTAGTTGGTTATATTGGAAGTTCCCTTAAGAAGGATGAAGTTAGAAATGTCGTTGCTTATGCTGAAGACGATATAACTAATTATAATTCAATAACATATGAAATATTAGAGAATTAATTAAAATATATTTAGTAAGGTTGTGGGTATATGAGCAGTATTTTGAAAAGAAGCCGTAAAAATATCGGTTCTGCTGTTAAATTAAATCAGGATGTTGATAGTAAATCTAAAGACACTGATGAAGAAAAAAATAAGAAAAAGAAAAAAGCAATAATAATACTATTATTGTTTATTGTGTTATGTAGCCTATTAGGTTTTGTAACTATGAGTAATTATGATGTTAGAAAAGCTATTATTGATATTTTAAACATCGATACTCCAAGTGCTCCTAAGATTCAAGTGGTTCCAACTACATGGTCAAAGTCTGCTACTGTTTCTATAAAAGAAGATGCAATAAGTAATTCAGGAATAAGTTACTATAAATATTGTATTTCAGAAACTAAAGGTAGTGATTCTTGTGATTGGGTTAGAGCTGCTGATAAATCGGTTGTAATTTCAACTTCAGAAATTTACTATGTATACTTTAGAGGTGTAAGTAATAATGGTAATGAAGGTGCTATATCTAATTCTGTTATTGCTAAAGTTGATAATATTAACCCGGTTATTGAATCTTATAGTTTCAGTAATGTTACATCAACAAGTGTTGATATTAATCTAGATGCTAATGACTCTTTATCTGGTATTGATCATATCGTTTATTCAATTGAGGGTAGAGAAGACGTTACATCTAGTGATTTAAACTACACTTTAAGTGATTTAACTCCGGATACTACTTATAATTTGGTTATTACAGTTTATGATGTTGTAGGAAATTCCATTAATGTTTTAATACCTTTTACAACATTAAAAGAAACTCCAGCAATTACTGATGAAACATGTACTACAGGTAATATTATTACACCAGTTGTTACTATTTCACCTGATAATGAGAAATGGTCTACTTATAAAGATGTTACTATTGATTTTGGTAATAATAGTTGTGATAAAGAGATTAGTTATGACTTAGGACAAACATGGGAACCTTATACAGGTACAATAAGATTTACTAAGGCAGGATATATTACAGCTAGAGAAGTAAATGGCAAAGACATTAAACAATCTATCGATTATAGAGTTAAATATATTGATACTGTTGTTCCTCATATAACATTATCAGATGTTCCTTCATCATTCCCTTATGGTTCTAAATACGATATTCCATCTGGATATCAATTTGGTGAAGCTGGTGGCGAGTATGCTTGCTATGATGAATCTGGTAATAAATTAGGTGCTACGACATTAATGAAAGTTGGAAATCATACAATTACTTGTACTGCTAAAGGTTATAATGGTTTATCAACAACAGTTTCTAAAGATATTACAGTTGAATATCGTAAAGATAGTACTGTTTCATGGGATGGTTGGATTACATTAGATCTTGCTTATCCTGCAGAATCTATAAATAGAAAATGGAAATTGTTTGATTCTAATGTTACTGTATCAACGAGTTCACCATATTATCAATGGATGGATTATACAGGACCTATTACTGTTAAGATATCTGATTTGGAAAAAATTAGAATGGAATATGATATTAATGGTAAGACAGTAATTGCTAATTATTCTTCAACGGATATGATTGTTGATATTACTCCTGGAGAAGATAAATATTCTATTTATTCGGGAGAAACGGTTCCAATTCATATTAAATATAATCCTGGAAGTGCTGAGTATACTAAAGATAATTCTTCAGTTAAAATTGAAAATTTATATAGAATTAACGGTGGAGATTGGCAAGTTTACAATGGACCATTTAATGTTGGACCAAATACTTTGATTGAAGCTAAGGTTGTTAGAACTACAAGCATAACTGATAATAATGGAAATGTTACTTCAGTTGTGGATACCGAATCTGCTATGGCAGCGATTAGTAAAAAATCTCGCTATGGTGGAGATGATGTGGTTCCAGATGAAACTAATGCTTCTAATAAAGGTAATTTAATTATTACCGCCGATGAGAATCCTATTGATGATGGTTCAACAACAGGCGTTTCAATTAATAGCACTGGTGGTATTGAATATATTAAATATTCATTAAATGGTGCTGGTGATATCGCTTATACTGATCCATTTAAAGTTAAATCTTCAACATTTATTAAGGCTCAAGGTTATATTTATACAGAAGGCAAGTTAAAGACTTTTACTAAGACACTTTATGTTGCTTCTAAATCTGGAACTCCACCAACTGATGAGGCTGGTAAAGATTATGCTCCAGTTAATTTAAAGATTAATGTTAAAGATAATCCTGTTGCAATTGGTAGTACAACTACCGTATCAATAACTACTAGTGTTAAAACAACAATTATGTATAGCATTGATGGTGGAGAGTATCGTGAATATAGTGGTGAGTTTAGCGTAGAACCTAATACTATGATCGAGGCTTATGCAATTAACCCATCTTCTAGTTATTATACTGAATATGATTTTGTTAATGTAACTGGTTATACAAAGACTGTTACTAATCCATACAATATTACTTTTAAGAATGAATATAATGATAAGACAAGAATGTATACAGTTACTTTTATGCCTAATTCTGGTTCAAGAAAGATATGCTATCAACTAGATTTAGGACCTGCTGATCATGAATCTTGTAAATTACAATATACAACTCCAATTACTGTTCCAATGGGACAATATATTGTTGCTTGGTATTATGATGAAGCAACTGGTATAAGAAGTAATGATTCATTTGATTATACAGGCCTTGTTTGGGATCCTACTACATATGGTCCAGGCGAAGTATATAGCCCAATTGTACGTATTGTACCTAGTACACATGATATAACTAATTCGGTTACTATTAAATTGGATGCAGCATATTATTCAACTTTAAAATATAGTTTGGATGGTATTATTTATCAAAACTATACTGGTCCATTTGTTGTAAGTGAAAACACTAAAGTATATGCTATGGCTGAAAGTAGTGTTGGTCGTGCATATGATACATATAATATAACTAACATTGGTACAACATCTGGTAGTACAAAGAATAATGGTACAGGTGGTGCTGATAATGGTGGAGGTTCTTCTGGAACTTATACACCAAGTTCTAATAGACCGAATGCAGCATCAAGCTTAACTATTCAAACAAATCCTAGTGATCCAGCAAATGTTGCTAATTTAAAAGCTGTACAAGTTGATGTTATTTATTCAGATGATGCAGTTACTAAATATTATAGAATTGGTTCAACTGGTACATGGCAAACTTATACTGGTTCATTCTATGTTGATTATAATACAACAATTTATGCTTATGAAAAGGGACCAAATGGTTATGCTACTAAAGAATTATTAGTTAATTATTTTGCTTCAGGTCTTGCTGATCCGGTTATTACAAGTTCACCTGATAATTCAGTTGCTTCTACAATTGATACAATTTCGATTGAATTTGATAGTAATGCAATATCAAAGACTTATTCAATTAATAATGGAGCTGCAATAGAATATACAGAACCATTTGATGTTAAAGAAAACTGTACGATTGAGGCTATTAGTACTAATAATGCTGGTCAATTAACATATTCAACTTATTATGTTACTAATATTGCTCCTGAGTCTAAGACAGTTACTGATTATGAAGACTATAAAATAATTCATTTATATTATCCAACAAATGCCCTTAAGGGTTCTGAACAATATAAAGAAGATAGCGATAATGATTGGAAAACATATAATGATCATGGTATTATGATTATTACTAATGATAAATACTCTGATTATGTTGACAAAGATGGACATGTAATTGTTAATGGTATAGATTATACTGATGATTGTTATGTTACGGATATGGATATTACTGAATATAAAAATACATTCCATATGAAGTATGATACAGTTAAGAGTAATCCTCCAACAATAGTTCCAGTTACAACTGCTGTTGTTACTAAAGTTGGAATAAACATAATATATGATGATAACTTATTAACTAAAGAATATCGTTTAGTTTATGAAGATGGTACTGATACTGGTTGGTTAAATTATACTGATACAATTTATATTGATAAAAATAATACAAAAGTATATGCAAGAGGTAAAGATAGTACTTCAACATATACAACAGAAGCTAAACCTTATTTAGTTACTAATGTTGGTATTAAAGGTGCTATTGCTGTTATTAGAGATTATGAAACTTTAACTGCTACAATTAGTAATTTAAATCAAGCATTTGCAATTGATCATTATTTATTTAGTATTGATGGAATAAATTATACTTCTAGTGATTCAGCTACTTATAAATTTAGTGGTTTATCTATAAATACTAATTATAATATTTATGTAAAAGTAGTGGATGTTAAAGGTAATATAACGGGTCCTTATATTGGAAGTGGAACAACATTAAATTTTGCTTCTCCTGTTATAACGGTTGATCCTAGTAATACTACATGGAAGACATCTAAGAGTGTTTCTATTAATTATCATGATGAATATTATGAAGGGGAAGTAACTTATAAAAAATATTATAAGTTGGTTCAAAACAAGTCATTATGCATTAATACTGATGGATTAACAAGAAGCGAAATTAATTCACAAATTAGTGATACTGTTAATGCCACGGCTAATGATGTTGATTTAAATAATGTATCTTATTATTTATTAAGTACTGATGGTACTACTTATGAAAAAGATAGTCCAAGTAATTATATTAATAATTTAAGTGAGATACCTGATAATTTGTATGTTAAATATGGTCAAATTGATTATGATACTACAGATTCTTATTTGATTAAGGGATCTAATGAACAAGAAATAATTAGTAAGGTTAATAATTTAGTTACTTCATTGAAAATAAGTAATGTTGCTTATTATGAATGGAGTATTGATGATGTTAACTTCAATAAGATAGATTCTTCAACATTTGATTATAAGGGAAATGATAAAGAAATATATGTTAAGATAACTGAGAAAAATACGAAGGAATCTGAAGCATTTAATATTTATACAGGTAAATATACAAAGAGTACTTGTAGTGATGATCAAACTTATCCAATTGATTCAGGATGGATTTTATATACAGGTCCATTTACAATTGATAAAAATTATTCTATTTATGCTAAAACAGAATCTGATACATCATCAATTATTTCTCAACCTTATAATGAGACAACAGTTGATACTACAGGTCCAGTTGTAGATTTAATTACAAGTGAGACACATACCGATAAATTTAGTGTTTATGTAAGCGCTCATGATACTGAATCAACAGTTACAGATTATTATTATTCATTGGATAATATTAATTGGACTGATTTACATACTAAAGAAAATACATTCAGTGGATTAAAAGAAAATAATAATTATACTGTTTATGTAAAAGTTAAGAACTCTTCTGGTATTATGTCTGATGTATATAGTTTAACAGTTAAGACTGTGGAGCTTACTGTTCCAACGGTTGTTAAAACTATTAAGGTTAATGATTTAGATAAACCTAACCTTGATGAATCAGGCAATATTAAGAAGTGGGGTTATGGAGAAAGAGTATTTATTAATTTCCCTAACTATGATGGTGATGTTAACTATGAATATTCACTTGATGATGGTAATACTTGGGAAACTTATACTGCTGATGGAGCTGTAATTAGAAAAGAAAATGGAACATTAATAGCTAGAGAAGTATCTGGTGATAATGTTATTTCTTCTACAACATATACAGCATCATATATTGATAGATATGAACCTTCAATAGATTTTGATGGTATACCTAAGGTTATTCAAATAGGAGATTCCTATGATATTCCTAGTAATTATGATGTTGATAATACTAAATCAGGTGGAAGTTATGTATGTACAGTAAATAATGATCCTGCTCCAAATAATACATCTTTATTAAGAACTGGATATCAAAATTTATCTTGTACAGTTACAACTGGTGCAGGACATTCATATACGGCAACTAGAAAATTACCAGTTTATGCATCTCTTACATACAATGTTGATAGTATATTACAAGGTGTTCAAGACTTAACGCTGGATGATGGTGATTATCGTTTCGTTGTTACTAATGGTAATGATGAAGAAACTTATAATATTGAATTATGGAATTATGATTCTGAAGATATTACAAAAGATACAACAAAATGTGATAATGTTAGTGATTATAAGATTTGTGTATTAAAGTATAGTGGTGATTTAACTATTGAAAGTGGAGCAAGTATTACTCCTTATGTAAGAAAAGATGGATTCCTTGTTTATGTTGGTGGAACATTAACAAATAAGGGTACTATTTCTGCTAATGGTAAAGGTGGTTCTGATGAATCAGGAAACGTTTACTTATGGAAGAATGAGGAAAGTAAATACGAATATGTTCCTGGAACTAGTGCTGTAGGTGGTGTTGCTGTTCTTAAGAATAGTAATGGTGCTCTTGCAGGTGTTGCTGGAACCAGTGGATATTTTAGAGGTACTGGAGCAGGCGGTAGTGGTGCTGCTTATTCTACTGCTAATGGTTATATTAAAGCTGGTAATGGTGCTTCTGGTTCTGGATATTCCGGTGGTGCTGGTGGTGGAGCCGTTGTTACTTCAAATAATTATAGCGGTTCATCTATATTAACTGGTAATAATGCTTCAAGTGGATTTGGTGCTCAAGGTAAACTTGCAACAACTAATACATCACTTATTGCTGGTGGTGGAGCTGGTGCTGATTCTGGTGAATCTATTATTTATAAGAATGTTTCTAATGTTTATAAAAATTCGACATATTCTGATAATGATAGTAAAGCCGGTGGATTATTGATATTATATTCTAATACTTATAATAATGAGGGTACTGTATCTGCTAATGGACTTCCTGCTGACAATGTTACTGCTGGTGGTGGTTCTGCTGGTGGTGGATCAATTAATATTTTCTATAAGAATTTAATTAAAAAAGGAACTACTACAGAAACTGGTGGTGCTGCATCTGGTGTTAATGCTAAGGGTGGTGCTGGTGGAAATGGTACAGCTACTTATAATAAATTAGAAGATGCTGGAATGCTTGGAACTAGTACAAATCCATTTAAGATTTATACTGTTCAGGATTTAATGAATGTAACTGAAGAAAATAGAGATTATCGTGAAGGCTACTATGAGTTAATGAATGATATCGATTTAAGTTCAACAACATTTACTTCATTAAGTACAACAGAAATACCTTTCTCTGGTGACTTTGATGGTAATGGATATACAATATCAGGATTAAAGAGTACTGGTGGATTATTCACTTCACTTTATACTGCTAATATTCATGATTTAAAATTAAGTAATGTTAATATTACTAGTACTATTGCTGTAGGTGCTATTGCTAATACAGTAACATCAGATAATACAATTACAAATGTAAATGTAACGGGTAGTATTACAAGTAGTACAGGTAGTGTCGGTGGAGTGATAGGTAGTATTACTCCAAGTGATAATAATACTATTGATATTGATTCAGTAACATTTAATGGTACTGTTAGTGCATCTTCTAATGTTGGTGGACTTGTTGGTTATATTAATTCAACAAATCATAGCGTTGTTAATATTACTAATTCATCTTCTACTGGCCTTGTTAATGGCAGTTCATCTAATACAGGTGGATTAATCGGATATGGTGCAACTAGTACTTTTGGTAAGTTAAATATTACTAGTGATTATTCAAATAGTAATGTTACAAGTATTAATTCTACAAGTAATAATATAGGTGGTTTAGTAGGTTATTTATTTAATAATGATAAAGATGCTTATATTAAAGTTGATTCATCATATGCTACTGGTAAAGTAGTTGCTGTATCTAACTCTACTGGTGGATTAATTGGTAGTGCTTTAAGTAGTTATGCGGCAAGGACAATAGAAATTACAAAATCTTATGCTACAGGTGCTGTTGAAAACAATGCAGTTAGCAACAATAGTAATTATAGTTATGGTAATTATGTTGGTGGATTAATCGGTGGGGCTACTAATGTAAATATTAATAATTCATATGAAACTGGTTCAATTAAAGGACCTAACTTCATAGGTGGATTAGTAGGAAATGCTGAGAATTCAGAAATAACAAATACTTATACAATTGGTGCTATTAATCATACTTCGACAATTACAAGCGATACTTGTAATGGTTCACTTAATGGTTTATGTTATGGAGGATTTGCTGGTCGTAGTGTTAATAGTACGGCAACTAATTCATATTATTCAGTAGAAACTGGTGGAGTTCAAAGAAGTGCTCTTGGTATAAATTATCGTATTCAACAATTATTGAAGAAGAATGATAATGCTTATACTAATTGGGATTTTGATTCTATTTGGGATATTGAAGAAGGAAGTAGTACAGCTTATCTTAGAAATGTTTTTAAACCAACAAGTGTAGATGAAACTAATATAGTTCATACGGTACTTGATGGTGATGGTACAGTTAGTGATCCTTATTTAATTCATAATGCAACAGAATTTAATGAAATATATAAAGAATTAAATGCTAATTATAAACAAGTTAATGATATTGATGCTAATAATACAGCTATGTCTGTTAAAGCAGAAGTACAAGCTTTATTTAGTGGTACTTATGACGGAGATAATTATAAAATTAGTAATATTAATAATAATGCTAATAGTAATAATTATGGTATGTTTACTTTTGTTAATGGTGGAACTATTAAGAACGTAAATGTTACTAGTTCAACCACTACTGGAGGTACAAGTGCTGGTATTTTAATTGGTTATGCCAAGAATATTGTTAATTTAGATAATATTTCGTTAACAGGAAAACTAAGTGGTGCTTCTAATCTTGGAGGTATAATTGGTTATGCTGAAGGTGGATTAGATACAATTAATATCAGTAATGTTAATGTTGATGCTACGATAAATGGTACTTCTAATCTTGGTGGTGCAATTGGTTATATTTATAATGTATCTTCTGGTACTATTCAATTTAATAATGTTATTACTACTGGTAGTGTTACTGGTACTTCAACAAGTGTTGGTGGTTTAGTAGGATATTCACAAAATGTTTCTACTGGTAATATATATATTGATAATAATGGATCATCAGCAATCGTGAGTGGTTCAGATAATGTTGGAGGTTTGGTAGGATATTTATATAATCAATATACAGGTATTGATCGTGTATATCGTTCATATTTTACGGGTAATGTTAATGCAAAGGGAACAAGTATTGGTGGTATAGTTGGCTATCAACGTGGTATATATGGTAATACTGCTAAGACATTGGTTAGAGAATGTTATTCAACTGGTAAGATTGTATCAACTTCATCATATGTAGGTGGTATAACAGGTAATATGTTATATTCTGAAATATATGATTCATATACTACAGGTGCTGTAAGTGGTGCTGATTATGTAGGTTCATTAATTGGATATATGAATTATTCTAAAGCTACTAATGCTTATTCTATGGGTAAACTTACTTACACAGGTGGTAATGTTAGTGCATCTGTTGGTAAGATTGATAATATGTCTAATGCTGGAACTAATATTTTATATTCAAGTCAAACTATTGGTGTTGTAAAAACAGCATTTGATAGTTCAAGCAAACCTTTTAGTACTAATAAGAAAGTATGGAAGTTATTAAAACAAGAAACTTATACTGGTTATGATTTTGATTCTATTTGGTCTATTGATGAAAATTCATCTACAGCATATTTAAAGAATGTTGTTAAGCCTAAAGATGTTGAAGAAAGTTCATATACATATAATAAGATGGATGGAACCGGTACAGTAGATGATCCATATCAAATAGTTGATATGGAAGACTTTGATGATATTCGTAATGAAGTCCAAGGTAATTATAAATTTGTTGCTGATGTTGATGGTGGAAATAATTCATTTAGCCCATTAGCAGAGTCAACTGTAGTATTTACTGGTTCAATAGATGGAAATGGACATACATTATCTAACGTTAGTGTTAGTGGCAGTCAAACTAATTATGGTTTAATTACATACTGTAGTAATTTTGTTGCTAAGAATTTAACTTTAAATAATATTACCGTTAATGGTGTTGCTAATGTTGGTTTATTATGTGGATATAATGTTGGCGGATTAAATATTGATAATGTTGATATTAAGTCTTCTACATTAAAGGCTACAAGTACAAGTGTTGGTGGTTTAATAGGTTATAACTATAACACAACAACTAATTTAATAAATGTTAAAAATTCAGATATTACTTCAAGTACTATTACTGGTGGAAGCTATGTTGGTGGACTTGTTGGTAATATAAATAATACAACATCTGCTAATAATACTCTTGAAAGTAATACGGCTGTTGATACAACAGTTAATAGTGGTACATTTGCTGGATTATTATTTGGTAAATTATATAATGGCGGTGTTACTACTATATCAATAAAGGATAGTAGTACATCAGGAACATTAAATTCTACGGGTGAGTATGTTGGAGGAACAATTGGTTCAATTGCTATTGTTGATTCTTCTAGTTCTATTACTTTAGATAACTTATCTAATAGTGCCAATATCACTGGTAATAGAGTTGGTGGTATTCTTGGTCAAATTGATTCATCAGGAACTGCTCATGTTGTAATTTCTAATTTAACTAATGAAGGTACAATTTCTAAATACAATAATAATTCTTATTATGGTGGTGTTATTGGTGTATTAAATAATACTGGTATAGGTGTTATGGAAATGAGTGATTCTCATTCAACTGGTAAGGTTATTGGTTATAATCAAACTGGTGGATTGATAGGATTAGTTCAAAATATTAATCAAGGTACAACTAAAATTACTAATTGTTATGCAACAGGTGATGTTAGTGGTAATGATTATGTTGGTGGATTAATTGGTTATAATTACAATTCAGTAACTAATGGAACAGCTACGACTGATAGTGTATACGCAACAGGTAATGTTAGTGCTACAGGATCATTCATTGGTGGATTAATTGGTAGATATTATGGAGCAAACCAAAATGTCGCTCAAAAACTTACTAATGCTTATGCAACTGGTAGTGCGACTGGTGTATCTTATGTAGGTGGCTTAGTAGGACAAATTAATTACATGAATAATTATGATGCTACATATTCGACTGGTACTGTTACAGGTAGTGGAAGTTATGTTGGTGGATTAATTGGTCAAGGTTTATATATTAAGTCTATAACTAATTCATATTCACATAGTAATGTAACTGGTGGTGGATATGTTGGTGGCTTAATTGGTCAATCAGAAAGCAATAGTATTTCTATAACATATTCTGATGGTGATGTAACTGGAACAAGTAATACAGGTGGATTTATAGGACATGGAAACTATAATACTATTACTAATGTTTATTCATTAGGAAAAGTAACTGGTGGAAGTGGATTTATGGGTACTGCAGTTAATTCAACAATTACAAATGCTTACGCTTATAAAACTATGGAAAATGGAAATGCATCATTTGTTGGTACAGCTACAAATACAACTCAATCATGTT
>CALMHN010000008.1 GCA_937863745.1 uncultured bacterium
ATAGATATAATAGACTATGGAGAAAGTATATCTAAAGAAGATAAAAAACATATCTTCGAAAGATTCTATAAATCAAAGAATTCTAGTAAAAATAGTATAGGAATAGGCTTATCGCTTTCTAAATCTATTATTGAAAAAGAAAACGGATATATAACCGTGGATTCTAAAGAAAATGATTATACAAAATTTACTATTAAATATATAAAATAGGAGATTAAACATGACAAAATATTTAATGACAATTGACCAAAGGAAAAAAGATTATTTCAAACTTCTATCACCAGACATACCAAGATTCTTAGAAGATTATATTGAAACACCAGAAATGTTAAAACAACAATATATATCAATAACATGTGGAACAATATATACTAATTTATTTAAGAGCCACTATATTTTTAATAGTTTAGATCATGCAATTGCCGTTGCACTTATTATTTGGCATTTTACTAAAGATGAGAAAGAAACTTTATCGGGTTTATTCCATGATATTGCAACTCCAGCATTTAAACATTGTATTGATTTTTTAAATGGTGATTATGTTACCCAGGAATCAACTGAAGATCTAACTACCACCATAATATCTAATTCTAAAGAAATCATGGGTCTTCTTAAAAGAGATAATATAACTTTAGAAGAAGTAGACAATTATCACATTTATCCAATCGCGGATAATGATACGCCAAGATTGTCATCTGATAGATTAGAATATTCACTTTCCAATGGATTATTTACCTATGAATTAAAAGATTTTAATTCTATAAAAGAAATGTATCAAGATATTGTAATTGGTAAAAACGAAGATGGAATTATTGAATTAGAATTTAAAACTGAAAGTATTGCTACATCATTTGTTTTAATGACTACGGATTTATCTTTATATTATCGTTTAGATAAAACAAGATATTCTATGCAATTACTTGCAGATATTATTAAGAAATTAATTGAAGAAAACAAATTAAAGATAACGGATTTATATAACTTAGGTGATAAAGATATTATTGATATAATATTACAATCTAAATACAAAGATATTTATAATATCTGGTTAAATGCAACTGAGATAAAGACAAGTGAAACTAAACCAGAATGTGTTTACTATGTTCATCATCCAGCAAAAGTAAGATATATAAATCCTATGTGTAATAGTAAAAGAATAAGAGATATAAATACTTCAGCTAATGAATCAATTAACTACAATTTAAATTATAAAATGGATAACTTTGTTTATTTAGATGGTATTAAAGATGGTATTCTCTAGATAACAAATGTTATCTTTTTTTATTCAACTTAAAGTTTAGTTAACTCAACTTGAATATTATATACAATGGTATTAGTTATCACTTAAAATAGTATAAGAAATGAGGATAAATAAATGACTGAAATAACAATGATAAGTGCAACATGGTGTCCATCATGTTTAACTACTAAAAAACTATTAAAAGAAATATTAGAGAAAGACAATACTTTAGAATTAAATGTTGTTGACTATGATTTAAATATAAATGAAATTGCTAAATACAATTTGAGTGATGGCGATGTTTTACCAATTATTATAATTAATAATAATAGATTAGTTGGCGAACATAAAATTAATGAATTAGAAAAATTTATCAAGGAAAATAAAAATGAAGAAAATAATTAAATATTTTATATTATTAATATGCTTATTACCATTAAATGCTTTTGCATTAACAAATGACTATCAAGATGATATAGCTAGTATCGTTAATAAACCTATTGAAGATGATAAAGTAAATATTTATTTATTTGAAGGAGAAGGGTGTCCTCATTGTAAACAAGAAAAAGAATGGTTGGAAACAATTAAGGAAAAATATCCTGATCAAATAAATGTTTATGAGTTTGAGGTTTGGTATAACCCATCCAATAACAATTTACTTTCTCAAGTTCAGACAAAGTTAAGTTCATCAGCAGTAGGAGTTCCATATACAGTTATTGGCAATTCTTTTTATTCAGGATTTTCTGATACTGTTCAATCAGATATGGAATCTAAATTAGATGGAATATTTACTGATGATACTAATGATAATATAAAAGATATACCAGTATTAGGAAAAGTTGATGTTAGTAAAATATCTCTACCACTAATATCAATTATCTTAGGATTTATTGATGGTTTTAATCCCTGTGCAATGTGGGTATTATTATTCCTTATAACAATTATATTAAATATGGAAGATAAGAAGAAGAGATGGTTTATTGGATTTGCATTTTTATTCACATCAGGACTTGTTTATTTCTTATCCATGTTAGGTATTAATGTTGTTTTATCAATGATTGCCGTTAGCATTATAAGAACAATTATTGCCATATTCATTCTCGTGATGGGAATATTATCCCTTACTAAATATTTTAAAAATCGTAAAAAAGAAGTTGGATGTACAATTGTAAAAGGTAATCGAAGAAAGAAAATAATTGAACAAGTAAATAAAGTAAGTTCTAGCAAGAATTTTTTAATTGCTCTTGTTGGTGTAATTGGACTTGCAATTGGAGTTAACTTAGTAGAATTAGCTTGCTCACTTGGATTCCCAGTAGTTTATTCAGAAATACTTGCTATTAATAATGTAACTGGTGTTTGGCGTATTATTTATCTGCTTTTATACATCTTATTTTATATGATTGATGATATTGTTGTATTTGTTATATCAATGGTTACTTTAGAAACAACGGGTATTACTAATAAATATAATAAAATATGTAATTTAATAAGTGCTATAATAATGATATTGCTTGGTTTATTACTAATATTTAAACCAGCATGGGTAATGTTAAATTTCTAGGAGGTTTTATGGGAGCAGGGAAATTATTAGTTCTTGAGGGTTCATGCGATGGGATTGGAAAAACAACTCAGTATAATAAACTTAAAGAAAGATTAGTTGAAGATGGAGAAACTGTAGTTGGTCATCATTTTCCTTCATATAATACAATCCAAGGAGCACTTGTAGAATCATATTTAAAAGGTGAATTTGGAAATATTAAAGACATGTCACCATATTTAATAAATAGTTTCTATGCTTGCGATAGAGCAGTTACTTGGAATAATGAATTAAAAGGTCATTATGAAAAAGGGGATACAATATTATTAGATAGATATACAACATCAAGTTTAATATATCAAGCATCCACTATTAAAGATGAAAAAGAAAAAATTGAATTCATTAAATATGTTATCGACTATGAATATAATCGATTAAGAATTCAAGAACCTGATGATATTATTTATCTTCATGTACCATTTGATCTTGCAACTGAATTAAGAAATGCCCGTAAAGAAAATGAGGGTATTAAAAAAGATATTCATGAAAGTAATTTAGAATTCATGAAAATGGTATATGAAAATAGTTTATTTATTGCTGATTACCTTAATTGGAGCAAAGTTGAATGTTCAAAAAATGGTGAAATGCGAAGCATTAATGATATCAATAATGAGGTTTATGAAAGAATTAGAAAAAAGTAAAGTCTAATTCTTTTTTTATAACTTGATATAACTAATATGATATAATATTTATGGAATAGAATAAGATAACTTATGTATTCATGAAAGAAAGAGGATAGGAAAAATGGGATTTATTAAAGCCTTCACAGGAGCCTTAAGTGGCACATTTGCTGATCAATGGAAAGAATATTATGTTCCAAGACAAAATGTTTCTGCAACTGCTGGATTATTCGAAGCAGAAAAGCAAGGACAAAATAATGGAATAGGAGAAAATACTAAAGGATCAAACAACATCATTACCAATGGAAGTAAGATAGTTGTACCTGAAGGTACAGCCCTTATTACATTACAAGATGGAGCAATAACAGGATGTATTGCTGAACCAGGTGGATTTATTTTTTCATCTGAAGACCCTAATTCAAAATCAATGTTTGCTGGCGACGGAATCGTTGGTCAATTAATTACGCAAACATGGGATAGAGTTAAATTTGGTGGTATGCCAGGTTCTCAACAATTAGCATTCTATGTTAATTTAAAGGAAATTCCAAATAATAAATTTGGCACTCAATCAGAAATTTATTGGGATGATGCTTATTTAAATACACAAGTTGGAGCAATTACTCGTGGTACATATTCATTACATATCGTAGATCCACTTATGTTTGTTAAAAACTTTGTTCCAGCTAGATATTTACAACCTGGAGCTGAGCCATTTGACTTTGCTGATTTAGATAACGATGCTAGTACTCAATTATTCAATGAAGTAGTTTCAACTTTATCTGCAGCTTTCTCGAATTATACAAATGATCCAAGTAAAGGGAATCGTATTTCTAAAATACAAGCTGACCAAATTGGCTTTGCTCAAGCAATGTCTAAAGCTGTCGAGGATGCTTATAAATGGAAAACTGAACGCGGATTAGAAATCGTTAAAACAGCTATTTTAGCTATTGAATATGATGATGATACTAAGGCTTTATTAAGTGATGTTAAAAAGGCTGATGCTTTATCTGGAGCTCGTGGTAATTCATTCATGCAACAATCAGTTGCACGTGGAGTTGAAGCTGCTGGATCTAATCAAGGTGGAACAGGAATGGCTTTCATGGGTATGGGAGTTAATGCTGCCGGTGGAATGATGCAAGGAATGCAACAAAACAATGCAGCTGCACCAAATCCTTTTATCCAAACATCTCAAGGACAACAAGCATCTAGCGAGCAACCTGCTGAAAATCCTTATGATAAATTGACAGAAATGAAGAAACTATTGGATAACGGCGTTATAACTCAAGCTGATTTTGATGCCGCTAAAGCTAAAATTCTAGGATTATAAAATGGATAATAGCAATAGTGTTACTTCAAATACAACTAATATAAATACTGAAGATACTAAAGTTATTCAAACTGATGTTGGAGCCAAAGATGGCCAAGAAAAATGTCCTAAATGTGGTTCAACCGATATTACCTTAAATGTTAATACAGGTAAGTTAAGATGTGACTTCTGTCGTTTCGAATTTGAGCCTCAAAAAGTAGAAGGTCTTGAAAAAGATATTTCCAAATTAAATGGAACTATTCAAACTTCAGGTGTTCAAAACATTGTTGCTGATTCAAAAAGTGTTGTAACATTCAAGTGTTCTAGTTGTGGAGCCGAAGTAGTAGTTGATACCGCTGAAGCTTCTCAAGCTAGATGCCATTGGTGTCGTAATATGCTTTCTGTAAATCAACAAGTACCAAATGGATCAATACCAGATTTTGTACTTCCATTTAAAGTTAAAAAAGAAGAAGCAAAACAAGAGATTGAAAAGTTTGTTGGTAAAAGAAAATTCTTTGCCAATCCAACATTTAGAAAAGAATTTACAACTGAAAATATCATGGGCGTATATTTTCCCTATATATTAGTGGACATTAATTCTCATAGTAGTTTTTCTGGTCTTGCAGAAAAGACATTAAGAACTCATTATCATGATAATAATACAACCTATGATGTATCTCAATATAATGTTGAAAGAGAGTTTGACTTATCAATAAATGGTTTAACAATTGAATCAAACTCAAAGAGACTAAATGGATCGTCCAATGAAACAAGTAATATCATTAATGCCATTATGCCATTTGATGTAGATAATTGTGTTAAATATGACTCTAACTTTTTAAAAGGATATACTTCTGAAAAGAGAGATTTAAATGTTGATCAAGTTAAAGGCTTAATTAAAAACGAAGCTGAAGACATTGCCCGTTTTAGTGCTAATGAATCACTTACAGATTATGATCGTGGTGTATCATGGGCTAGTCAAAATGTTGAAATTAAAGGTGAGCAATGGGAATCTGCTTATTTACCAGTTTGGTTATATAGTTACCAACAAATTAAAGGTGATAAAAGTATTTTGCACTATGTAGCGGTTAACGCAAGAACTAAAGAAACAATTGGAAGTGTACCAATACATATGCCTAAGTTGATTGCTGTTTCAGCTCTTGTAGAAGCTTTAGGAATTTTTCTAATGCTTAATGTTGACTGGGATTATAGTTTTGTATTTGCCCTTTTAGGTATTATCTTCTTTGCGATTAATTATTTTAATTATCGTAATAGCAATGCTCGTAATACATATGAAACAGAAACTAAAAAGGAAATAAGAAACTTAAGAAAAGTTGATAATTTCTATCGTGAAAGAAATAATGTATCTTCTCCATATATTAGTAATCAAAATAATAAAAATTTAAGTGGTCAAGATACAACATCACAAGTAATAAATAGTTTAATGAAAAATAGCAGTGTTATGAAAGAATTTAATGAATTTAATAATTTAGTAAATAAAGGAGATAAAAAGTAATTATGAAATGTTCAAAGTGTGGTTTTATAAATGGTAGTTCTGCTGAATTTTGTATGAAATGTGGAGCACCAATGGAAAGCGAAAATAATGATGAGGTCGAGGGTAATGTTACTCCTGTAGTAAATAATACAAAGAAATCTAATTTATTTTTCTCTGTATTAGCTATTATCCTTAAACCTTTTACAGGTATTAAAGAAGAATTAAATAAGTTTGAAGATACTAAGAGTTCAATAATTTTAGTAGCAATAGTAACAGTAGTAAGTACTATATTATCTTTATTACAACTTATCTATACTACAGTTCATGTTGTATCTAAGAGTTATTACTCAAAGACTATTACAACATCTTGGGTATGGGATAATATGAAAAGCATTGATTTTTCTAAAGTAATTGGTAAATATATATTAATTTACTTAGGAATAATCTTAGGAATAGCTGCAATTTATTATATAGCTGGCCTTATTGTTAAAAAGGATGTTAAGTTTACTCGATTAATGTCCATTGTGGCAATTGGTATAATTCCTTATGTTTTATGTTCTATTATTGTAGGCCCTTTATTATCAATATTATTTACTGATGCCTTAACATATATTGATATTATTGGATTTTGCTATTCATTTGTTTTAATAATACGCACAATAAATGATGAATTTAAGTTTGAAGGAGACTCTGGTTATTATATTAATGCTATATGCATGGCTATGATAATTATTATTGTTTATATAATTTTCCAAAAGTCTGTTGCTAGTGCAATATCAAGTTATTCAGATTATATTGATTATTAAACCTATATGACTAAGAATTTGTTAATTAAACATATTTAGAAACTGAAGTAAAATTCAGTTTCTTTTATTTATTGAAAAAAAAGTCCCTTAAAATTTGCAATTTATAAAAAAAGTGCTATAATAGGAAACATCTTTAAGGGGGATAAGGGTTTTATGAAGAAATTAAGTTTTAAAACAATTATGTTAGTTCTAGCCGTATTGCTATTTGGTGGAATTACAACAGCTAATGCTGCAACTCTTCCAACAACATTTACAACTGGTACTTACAGTTCTAGTAGTGATATCGTAAGTTATATCACTGCACCAAATTCAAAAGGAGAATATAGACCATATAGAGTTATTGTTAAACATTTAACTGATGGTAACTATGCTTATTGTTTGGATTTGGACTTACATTATGATGGAGGTATAAATTATACAAAATCTACTAATGTAGATCCTGGATATACTTATATCTTAAATCATATACCAAACACAGGAGATTCTAAGAAAGACTTCTATATTACTCAAATGGCTATTTGGTATTATGAAGATTACTTAAATAATAATAATGAAATGTTACCATTAGATGTTAAACAATTCATTGTTAGTGTTTATGAATATCCTGATAAAGCAACTAAGATTGATGCAAGTACAAAAGCTGTAGTTAAACAAATATATGAATTATATTATGCAGCTAAAAATTATCATAATAACTATACTTCACAAGAAGGAAAAGTTACTATTGATACAACAAATGTAACATTTACATTAGTTGATGGTTACTATGTTTCATCAGAAATCAAAGTAACTACTCAAAATATCACTGGATCATTAAAATATTCATTATCAAATGCTCCAACTGGTTCAAAGATTGTTGCTGGTTCAACTGCTAATACTGTAGTTGTTAAAGTTCCTGCTTCTGCAATTGCTGCCGGACAAGAATTAACATTTACAATGAATGTAGCTGGAAACTATACATCAGAAAAAGCATATTATTATTATGCTGATTCAAGTCATCAAAGATTATTATATGGTAAAACAGAAACTACTAATGAAACAGTTAATGCATCTATTACTTTAAGAATTAGACATTATAATGATTCATATAAAGTTAAAATTAGTAAAACTGATGTAACACAAACTAAAGAAGTTGCTGGAGCAACATTAGTATTAAAAGATTCTACTGGAAAAGTAGTTGATACTTGGGTTTCTACAAATACTTCTCATGAAATTACATTAGCTACTGGTGAATATAGTTTAACTGAAACTATTGCACCAAATGGTTATAAATTAAGTACTACAACAATTAACTTCTTAGTTAATCAAGATGGTACATTATATGAAAAAGTTAATGGTAAATATCAATTAGTAAGTAAAATTAATATGATTAATGAATTATTAGATACAGTTACTATTGCTAAGAAAGATTCTAAGACTGGTAACTATGTATCAGGAGCTGTATTAGTAATTAAAGATGCTTCTGGAAATGTTGTATCTGAATTTACTACAACTGATACTGTATATCAATTAAGCTTAAATGCTGGTGTATATACATTAACAGAAAAAACAGCACCAAATGGATATGTATTAAGCTCAGAAGTAATTACATTTAAAATTACTAATGATGGTACTTTACAAATAAAGAATAGTAATGGGGATTACGAAGATACTGCAATAATAACATTCTTAAATACACCAAAGAAAACAGAAACTGTTAAGGTTCCTTCAACTGGTAAGAATGCCACAATTATGATTATGGCTGGTATTGCATTATTAATAGCTGGTGTAGTATATGTTAAAAAGACTACCAAAGAATGCTAGGGTAACCCTTAGTATTCTTTTCATTATAACTGGATTATTTCTAATATTTTTTAATTACTTTGATGGAATTAAATCGAATATCTTTAATGAAAAAAATATCGAGTTATATGAACAAGAAATAGTACTATCGGAGCAAGTCGAAGTCACGACAGAAGATGAGTCAGTTGATGAAGCAAATAAAGAAGTAACTACTCCAAGTACAAAAGAAACTTATATTGGATATTTAAGTATACCTGATATAAATTTAAAGAGAGGTTTTACTTCTTTAGATTCAGAATATAATTCACTACATTATAACGTAATGTTAGTTGATGGATCATCTATGCCTGATGTTAAGAATGGCAACTTGATACTTGCATCCCATTCTGGAAGTTCAAGTATAGCCTTCTTTAAAAATCTTTATAAATTAAGTAATGGAGCACATGCTTATGTTACTTACAATGGTAAAGTATATGATTACAAATTAGTTAATACCTATGATGTATTAAAAACTGGTACAGTTAAAATAAGTAGAAATGGTGATGTTAACACATTAACACTTATTACTTGTTCTAAGACAGATAACAGTCAACAATTAGTATTCATATTTGAATTACAAAATGTAACAAACGCATAAAAAAGGGGGAATTAATATGACAGAACTATCACTTATAGAAATAATAAAATTTGCATTAAAAGCATTAATTAATTCTAAAGTATTTATTCTAGTTATCTTAGAATTATCGGTTATTATAACTGGTATAGTATTTAGTCATGTAATAAATAAAAAGATGGTAAGAAATGTTTCTATTGGAGCAAGTGCATTATTATTAATATTTTACTTAATGAACTACATAAATGCCTTAACAATGTTTATTAATAATGTATCAACTCAATTTATCGAATTTATTTACTTTCCATCAACATTAGAATTTGCATCTGTCATGTTAATATCTATTATTATCATGTCAGTTACTTTAATTAATAAAAAATATAATAAGGTATTAAAAGTAGTAAATACAATAATACCAATCAGTATTTCTTTATTATTACTATGTATGATTGAATATATTAATGAATCAGGTATAACATTCAATGAATTTAGTATATTCACTGATACTAATCTAATGAGTTTAAATGAATTAGCAATGACTTTATTTATTATTTGGATAATAGGCTTAATAGTCTATAAAATAGATATGTTAATTATCAATAATATGAATGAAAAGACAATTGTTGAAATGCCAATTGAAAAAGATGAAACTAAAGAATATGCTAATTTAATCAAGGTTGATCTTAATTCAATAAGTTATAAAGATAACGATGATGATGAAATAGAAATGCCTAAGTTAAAAAGTGCAAAATAAAAATAGGGGAGACCCTATTTTTTTATTGTTCAGTTGGAGTTGATTCAACTAATACAGCATGAACAACATATCGTACTTTATCATTTTTACATGTTGATAAAGTTAATATTTTATCAGTTGGTTGAATAACATCACCAAAGTCAACCTGGCTTCTACTTTGAATCATATTAATAAAATTCATATAATCATCTTCGGAAGCAAAATTGGTTTGTAAATAATCTTCTGTAACATCAATTTGATATAAAGAGAATATCTTCCATTTCATCGTTGCATATGGAGTATTAAAAGTAATTATTTGATTATCTCCATTAGAATACCATGATGATCTAAACATATAATAAACAGTACTAAACATAATTCCATCGTAGTCATTATGGCCATATATAATAGTATTCTTATCAAGTGTTTCTACACCATTACGATAATCCATAAATATCCAACCAAGATTATTCTTATTTTTCTTAAAATCATGAGTTAGATAAAAAGCATTATCAGGAGCTTGAACAACTGGGTGATTAACATTTGTATTATTAATTTTTAACCAACCAACTGTTTGATCATTAATTGCTAATAAATCACTAAATACTTGCGAGTAATTAGTATTATAAGTCGATACATAATTACGATAAGTAGGGCTGTTAGTATTAACTTCACTAGAATTATTGTCATCATCACTTGTTTCTGTTGTATTGTTGTTAATTATACCAGTTAATTCATCTAATTCAGTAGATACTGTTTGAGCATCATTATGCTGTTCATATGACTTATATAAAAATACTACTGAAATTGCTGCGATTAAAAGTATAATAATTGAAGATAAGAACTTCAAGTTTACTTCTTTAAATAAGTTATTCTTTTTGTATTCTAATGAATAATTTATTTTAAATTTTATATTATTAGCATTAATATACTTATGATATTTCTTCTTTATAACATTAACTTTATTATATATTGCATTCAAATCATTATTTTTTTCATCTAATAATATTAAGATATTACTTCTTTTATTGTTTTCTAATATTTTAAT
>CALMHN010000009.1 GCA_937863745.1 uncultured bacterium
TTTATTTGATCATATGTTACTGAGACGGAAAAATCATCTTCAATTTTGTGGTTAACAAAAACATCAACAATTTTATGAAGTTCTTCTTTTGATAAAACTGTTTTCTGATTTTTCCCAACCTTAACTTTTTCACTCAGAAATCATAGTACTAAGCGTTTTAGAATCTATTCCTTTAGAATTCATGTACTTTATCCATTGACCATGAATTGTAGTTAAAGAAACAAGAGGTTTATCTTGAACCAAATCATCATCAACAATTGTCTCAAATGTATCATTTACTGGAATTACAACGATCTTTTTTTCTTGTTTGTCCGTTATTTTAAATAAATCACCATAAAAAGCTAATACTTTATTTTTTCCGTTAGCCCATAATTTTTTGTTTTTTAATACAACTACAATAAAAACTAATGATATCAAAAATGAACTTAATATAATTCCAAATAATATGAATATCTTAATCCAAATATTTTCAATTTTCATATCTTCCCATGTAATAAAAGATAATACAATTGTTAGAGCTGAGAAAATTGATCCAGACAATAAAATTGTTTGTTTAAATATTGGTATAATATTCAATTTTATTTTTTTTAAGAACTCTATTATTGTTCCTCCTATTTAAACTTTCTTGTATATCTACAATTATTAATTGGAAAGTTTTCACATCCATAAAAATTGCCATACGGGCCATGACGTTTAACAAGCAATCCGCCACACCTAGGACAATGATCTTTATCGATTGTAACTATTTCTTCTTTTGTTTTTTCAGTAGTTTCTGATACTTCTTCTACTTTTTCATTTTTAGAAACTACTGATTTTTTCTTCATAATCCTATGTTTTATTACAAACAAAAGAATTATTATTCCTATAAGAACTATTCCTGCAATAAGATAAATCCACCACTGAAAACTAAATAACCATTTAATAAATTTAGCAATTTCTATGCATATAAAAGAAAGCCCTAGAAATACAATCACTCTAACTATCCAATGAGTATCACTCATTAAATCGGAATCATAAATACCTAGAGCATCAAATATCATACCTACAAATCCGAAAGCTACTAGAAAGGCAATTAAGCCTATAATAGTAAGGATTATTGAATCTGCCGTCGAATTGCCGGTAATCTCTATAAAGTTAGAAATAAAATCTAAAAATCCACTCAAATTGCCTTTCCTCCCTTTTTATATTAACTACTCAATGCCTAATGCTTTTACAGCTGCATCTTCAGGACTACTGTAAAAACTAATTTGGAATTTAGCAAATAAATCAGCTGGTACAGTTGCAATATCAGCTGCACTACTCATAGGTAATAAAATCTTTTTAGCACCAGCATCGAAACATACTTGAAGTGCATTAGCTAAATCATCTACCTTATTTACAGTTCCACCAATGCTCATAGAACCTAATACCATAAGTTGAGCAGATAATGGCCTACCTAATGCTGCACTAATGTATGAGACATAAGTAGCTAAACTTAATGATGAATCAATACCAATACCCATGCAGTCTTCTACATGAGTCAAATAATCTTTTTGATCTAATGAAATTGTTTGACTAATATGTTTAGCGTTAGCTCTAAAGTAGTTTTGTGCTGTCTTAACTGATTCTTTCAATTCCTTAGAATTACCCAAACCAGTAACATCAAACTTTCCACTACCTTTTTCATTCAAAGAACATTCAATTCTAGCCACACCAATCATTGAGCTACTATTACAAATTGCGTATACAGTACCAGCACTAGAATTACCTTCTGGAATTAATTTTCCTCCACCTTGTTCTTTAACTGATACAAACTTTTCTTCCATAGTTTCTAAATCAATATAAGAGAACATAGTGTCATAAAATTCCATTCCACCAAGTTTCTTTAGTTGCTCTTTAACTCTTCTTCTTCCTTCTAAAGCATAATTTAAGATTTCTTCAATATCTTCTTTAGAATAATTATTATCAGGATATAGGAGTTTACACATTGCAGATACAGTTTTATTAACTGCCATTGTATCTCTTTGATTTAAGCATCTACCTAATTTGAAATATTTATGATAACAGCTAGATTCATTTCTCTTTCTCATTTCTCTTAAGAATTCAGCAAAATAGTCTGAAATAAATCCCCAACTATCAGTAAAGAATTCTGGTCTTAATTTTGGAACTTCCCATCCTGGAAGATAGAAATGCATTCTATCTAAGAAAGCAGTATCAATCATAGCTTCAGGGAATGGTTCAAATAATGTTGAAGTTTTTAATAGTGATTCAACACTTTGATTGATATTTCCTTCAAAAACCATTGATGCTTTTGCAATGATAGATTCTTTACCTCTAACAAATGAGCCACTATTCATGTAGTCCTTCATTATTTGAACACCATCATGATCTTTAAAATTGATACCTGCTACTTCATCGAAAGCAACAACATCCTTTGCACCAATTCATTACTAAGGATGCTACTTCTACATCATTATGATATTCTTTAAAATTGATTTCTTCTGCTAAATTACATAATGACACAATTAACTTTTTACCAGTCAAACCTAAATCAGTATCTAAATTTGGTGCTTCATAAGGGTCTAATGGATATATTATTTTTCCTTTTATTCCTTTATCAACGATATTAGCTTGATCATCATAATCATAATCTTTGAACTTAACAACTTTATAAACAATTTCACCTACACCGCCAATATCAACTAAGCCTAAATGTTGATTATTAGCCTTTGGAAAGGTGATTTTTTTCTTTTTTATATATGCCATTTTATCACCACCATAACTGTCACATTTTATGTCACGTTTTGAAATATTCTCTTTCGTTACATTATATATTAAAATGGTATCGAAAACAAGAGATTTAACGGATTTTAGTTTCATTTAATTGCTAGCCGTTTAATCAGGTTTCACCCAATTGCTTGTTTAACGATTAGAAATTATTTGATTCTAAATTGGGTAAGTCCTTAAGTCTCTTGAATTCAAATCTAAATTATGGAGGAAAACAAAATGGAAAAACAAACTATTAGTGTTCAAGAACTAGCAAGTCAACTTGGTATCTCAGTTCCTAAAGCATATGAGCTAACTAAGACTCCTGGATTCCCTTCAATAAGAATTGGGACAAGAATCATCATTCCTATTGAGGAGTTCAAGAGATGGTTAAAAGAAAATAGTTCTAATAAAGAAGGTGTGAAGTAATGAATATACCATTTAAAATCTATTATTCTAACTGCATTCAACAATATAATAACTGTCTTTATCCTAATGAGATTGATGTTGCTGATATCGAATCATTAAAGAAAACTGTATCACATGATTACGTGTGTGCG
>CALMHN010000010.1 GCA_937863745.1 uncultured bacterium
ATAAAGAATTTCAAGTATTTAGTTTCTGGTATTCCTAATACTTCAGGATGATCTGGACTAGGCCCTGTTGCTGAGATTAATCTAAGTGTGACGCCTGCCTGTAATCCTGCTTCATATATTTCATGTTTAAACATCTCTTCTGTTGCAAAATGAGAACATGATGCTGTTGCTAAATAACCACCCCTTGGTAAAGCTTTAAGTGCTAAATAGTTTAATTCTTTATATCCTTTTAAAGCATTAGAAATGGTCTTTCTTGATTTAGTAAATGCTGGAGGATCAAGAATAATAAAATCATATGTTTTAGGTGCTAGTTTTTCAAGATATTTGAAGGCATCATCACATACCGTATTTATTTTCATGTTATTTAATTTGAAATTATTAGATGAATCTTCAATAGCTTTTTCACTTATATCTAAAGCTGTAACAGATGTAGCTCCGCCTAGGTAAGCATTCATAGCAAATGCTCCTGTGTGAGTACAACAATCTAGTACTTTTTTATTCTTAGCTAATTTTTTTACAAGTAAACGATTATATTTTTGGTCAAGGAAGAATCCTGTTTTCTGACCATTTTCAAAGTCAACATTAAACTTTATATCATTTTCAATAATAATTGTATTGGTACATTCTAAGGTCTCTTTATACCAACCTTTGTACTTATCCATTCCCTCTAGTTCTCTTATAGGAGATTCATTTCTTTCATATATTCCATCTATTTCAATTCCATTTTCTTTTAATACTTCAATTAATGCATTATAGATAATGTCTTTTCTTTGCTCAATTCCTAAACATAAAACTTCAGTTACTAAAATATTATTAAATTTATCAACCGTTAATCCAGGAAATCCATCGGCTTCCCCAAATATAAGTCTTGCATTATCTAAATTATCCATGACATTCTTACGATAATCTATAGCATAAGAAATTCTTCTTTTATAGAATTCTTCATCAAAAGTATCATTGGCATTACGACTAATTACTCTTACTCTTATTTTAGAATTACTATTATAAAATCCAGTCCCTAAATATTTGTTTTTGTCATCAGATACATCGACTAATGAACCATCTAAAATACTACCATCAATTGATTTTATTTCTCCCTCATAAATCCAAGGATGTCCACCTTTTAGTTCAGTTTCTCCTTTATTTGTTATATATATTTTTTTATATTCTCTATTTTGCATATTTGACCTCTTCCTATAGATTTCATATCTCATTAATATCATATAACTTTTTAGGCCTTTTTAAAATATAAAGAGTTCTATAATGGTTATAGATTATATTTACATTTTTTGATAATTTAGTATAATTTTATTATTGGGAAGATGAGTATGAATAAAATCAAAATTAAATATATAATCATTGGATTTGTTTTGGGATTAAGTTGTTGTTCAATTGCTACTTATGCTGCAAGTTACATCAACTCTAAACAAATAACATATAGTAATAGTTCTTCAACTGTTACTAGTGTATCTGGTGCTTTAGATGAATTATATCAAAAAGAATCGGAATCTATATATAATAAAATCGATTGGAGTGTTACAAAAAGTTATTCACAAGGTAATCAAACCGCTGGAAGAACATCTTCAATTACTTTAAGCAAGGGTAATTATATAGTACAAGTTTCAGCAGGACATAATTGGATATCTGATACTGCTCGTAATGATTATAGAGACTCATTAAATAAAGAAGTTGTATTTTCTCCAGGGTCAGCAACATGTACTGCATTAACTAATCAATTTTGGGTTACATCTGGTACAAGTGTTGCTATTAGTAATTATTATACTGCTTTTATTAATTACAATTATATATATAAATGCTCAACAACAGATACGACAACACTTAGTTTTGCAAACTCAAGTACAAATTTGTCTTCCGATAATAAATATGGTGATTTTGTTCAAATAGAAGCTATTAAAATTGATTGATAATTAAAAGACTCTAGATTATTTCTAGAGTTTTTTTAGATAGACTTTAATTATTTTTTTCATCTTAGTCTTAAATAATATTATCAGCTATAAAATTAACAACATCATCTTCATTAACTTGAATACTATTTTTATCTTCTTCAGTTATTTCGGAAAAATATTTATCCAACGTTTTATATTTAGATATTGAATTTAATGGATAACCTTTGTTGATTATTTTAGACACCTTATTTGTCATATAGAAATTATCTTTCTTCCAAGTATAAGTATGTTCTTCTCCTTGTTCGTTTATAACACATAAACCATATATCCATTGACAATTTAATTTACCTGATATTCCATATTTATTTACTAATTCAACATAATGTTCAATCATTTCTTCATCAGTTAAGGTTTTACCATTTACTCTTCTAACAAATAAACCTGGCTGTTTATCTTCAGGCACTCCTTCCAAGTACAATGTATCATCCATCCCTATTGTTCCCATATGAGTTAATTTATAACAAGCACGGGCTTTAATTGTGGCATTTTCAATCGCGGTACTCCCATTTTCTTCAACATCAAGACTAATGTTTTTATCTTTCAAAGATAATACTTCTATATCATATTTTTTTAGTCCTTTTGAAAATCTTTGGGATTTACTTTCATTACCAGTTGCAAAAATAATTTGTTTCATATTAATTACTACCTTTCTTTTTGGCTAATCTTTCATTAAACTTTTCTATTTGTGTTTTGCGAACTCTAACAGGATTATTAACTTCAATCTTTTTTTCCATCGTTGGATATTCTTCTGTATTGTCTATATTTTTATTTTTACGAGGAAATCTTGAAGCAAAGTCATAAGAAACTCTATTAATAACTCCACATCCGTTTGTTATTAATAATTGTTTAAATTCAACGTCAGCAAAATAACCTTGTTTAAATGTTGCATCGATTTCCACGATTGATGGTATTGAAGATGTCATATTTGATATTGTTGGCAAAGTAATTGTTACATTTCCTAGTCTAGATTCTTTTAGTGAATACTCATGATAATGTCCTTGAATAATAATTGGTGGGCAAGATGAATAATCTAAAGAACCTGTTCTATGGCATAAAAACATTTGATCATTTTTAATATTAATATCGCTTCCTTCATAACCTAGTGTGACAACATCATTTCGATAATTACTAATTAATTCTCCAACATCAATTCCCTTATGTTTTAATAAGCTATAATCATGATCGCCTAAGCTACTTATTGTTATTATATTTTTATCTAAAGGATAATGTTTAATAAAATATGTTGCTTGAGAATATAAATCCGTTATTGACTGCTCGCTTGATGAGAATGATCCATCTAAAATATCTCCTGCACATATAATTATATGAATATCATTTTTTATACAGTAATTAAATGCTGAGTCAATTAAATCTTCTCTTAAATTACTATTTCCATAGTGAAGATCTGAAATTAATAAAGCCTTAAAACTAGTACCATCGTGATTTGTTATTACATTAATTGATTCTTTAAGTTTATATTCAATTAACTTTTGTTTATTTACTATTTTCGTATAAGCTATTTCCCCATTGTCATAATATTTGTTAGCATAGACAAAGCCACGAGCACGTAACATCGTTAGATAATTATATAATTCCCTATTGGTTATATTTAACGTGGCACATATTTGATTTGCTGTATAGTTATTATTAATTAGTTCTATTAATTTTTCTGTTAATTCTGACATAAATACTCCTCCCTGATATATAAAAAAATCACGCTTATTTGCGTAATCTTTCTTTGACATCTGGAGTACGTGAAAACATTGTTAATTCTTCTTCAATAGGTTTTACTTCTAATAAAGTAAATACTTGATTGTTTGGTGTTATTGTATAACCATCTAATACTCTATCAGGATGATTTAAATCATAGTAACGTCCTCGATTTAAACCAAGGTAAGCATAGTAAACTTGATTCTCTCCAATATAATTTTTGCATCCACCTAAATTATTGATGGCACATATATTCATACATTCTATGTATCCATGAAATAATTCTTCTTCAAAAATGTTGCTGTCTTTTTCCATAAACTCTCCTATATATAAGATTATTATAGCATAGACTTTTGTTTATGATATCACCTTTTTATTTTCTCTTTGATAATGTTCTTATTTTGGGTTGCTCATCAACTTTATCTAAATTATCTTTTAAATTATTAAAATAGTTATTTATATCTTCTTCTAATTTTTTATCTTTTAAATGAGGCACTTCTATTTCTTTTGGTTTAATAATAATATTACTATTTGGTTTAATAAAAGGTATTAAATTAGTATAAATATATTTTTCTAAATCATCATGATTCATATATAAAAATCTTCCGGTTCTATTTATGATTTTTAAACCATATTCATCATAGATAAAGTTTATAGAATCATTAGCTAGTCCTTGTTCATCTTTATAATAATAAGAGGATTTAAGCATTTGAGAATATTTAGACATAGCTAATATTATATTTATTCCAGTTGGTTTTTTATTATATTCATCTAACTCGAAGGCTGACATTTTTTTCGTATAGTTATTTTCAATTAAACTATCTACATAAGAATTACCATTAAAGTGAAAATCCAACATTCTATATATTTCATATAGGACATTAACAATGGGAATAACTGTTATATAATTTATAGAAGATGAAAGATCTTCTTTGTTATTTTTTAATTGTTCAAAATCCAGCACATATCCTTTGTCTGCAAGTGACTTAAATATTTTAAATTTATTTATTGTTTGAAAAAATGCACTAGTCAATATAGAAGCGATATATATAAGTAATAGTTCCATGAATTAATTCTCCTTCAAAAAAGAATTACTATTTAAGTAATCCTTTTATTCTAACTTTTTCTGATTCGCAAGTTGATTCCATGATATTTGATAAAGGAATCATGCGGACAATAGAATAAATTTCAAAGTTATCATTTAGTGTTAATCCATCTAACTGTCTTGATTCATCTGATAAATCAACATAAACTCCATTTACATTTTTTACAATTGTATAAAATTCTGTGGAGTTTCCTCGATAGTTTTTTATTTTTCCATTTTTTATTATTTCCGTTACTGTTAGTTTATATATTTGTGCTAAGTTATATTCTTCTAAATTAGTCATGTTTTCCCCCAAGTGCTATTTATTATATAACATTCAGGATAATTTGCAAATTATATAGATTCTGTTTTGTTTTTCTTTCTTTTATTAACTAATACTAAAGTTACAATAGCTGTTAAAGATATAATAATGCCAGCACCTATACATAAATAGATTAATTCCTTTGTAGAAATAGTAATACTATCATTAGTTGTAGAATCATTTGTTACGATAGTCGTTGCTTGAGTTGTAGTTGTAGTTGTTTCTTCTGGAGTAACATTGATATCAGCATTTGGGCTTACATATTCAGCTTCAAACTTACATCCTCCATCGTCACATTCATCACTTATCCAACCAGATACATTATTATAAGTTACATAATACCAACTACTACCCATTTTATATGGAGTATAACTAAACGTGCTTGCTACCTTAGTTGAAGAAGATAATGTTCCAACTTTAGTAGAATCTGTAAATGGTTCTGAATACATAGTTGTTGCACTTGTTACTTTTATATTGAATATTTGAGCATAAGCAACATCTCCATAGTAACCAACAAAACCTGTTATACCACCAAATGATACATATAATTCTCTAGTTGCTTCATCTGTCTCATAGTAACTTGCTAGAACTGTTCCCTGTTTTATAATTCCACTTGTTCTACTATCTACATCAGCTGATCCAAGTCTAAAGGCTTTTACATTGTTGTAATTTTTATAAACAAGGGTATCCGCAATAAACATAATTCCTACATTCTTTTTAAAGGCAACGGCAGCATTTTCTATGTTTACCCAACCAAAGGTATTATTGTAAGAAACATAAAACCACATTTGATCCTCAACATTAGAGAAATAATAAACTGTCATTATAGTATTTTTAGGTATATTAACACCTTTTGCATAAGAATAAGATGGTCCTTTGTATAAATTAACATCATCATTTAAAACGATTCCATCAACCTTGTCTGATTTATTCAATTCATCACTTGTTGGGCTATAAGAATCTTTTTCATTAGCTATATCAGTTAATAATATATAGTAATCATTTCTACCCAAGATAAACATACCATAAAGTTTACCATCTACATTTGTTTCAAAGGTGATTGTCATTTTTTCTTGATATTGTAGATGTCCTTCTACTTGCAAATCAGTGTTATAGTAATCTGCACCGGATGTATTACTTACATAAGCCGAATATTCTATTATTTGAGGGGCTCCCATATCAGCTCTTACGACCATGAAAGGTAGGCTTATTAAAATTGTTATTAATATTATTATTTTATTTTTCATTATTTTCTCCTTACCATATTATATTATTTATTATTATCCCAATAAAATACGATGTTGCATTTAAAATCAAAGATATTATAAAGGGATTAATTTTTTTATAATTTAAATATTTTCTATAGATTAAACTTTCCGTTAACCAAGCTAATAATTCTAAAATTATTATACTTATTAGATAATAATTTCGATAATAAATATCTATAGTAAAACTTAATGAAGTTACTATTGGATTAGTAATTATATTAACAAGTAAAACGTTTATTAAATCTTTCTTATCTCTTATACCAATTAATAAGGCAAATAATAATTCAATAATTATTGTACATGTTAAACTTAAAAGCATGATTAAGGGAAAACTATTTATGAGTTTTAGCATTATTTAACTCCTTTTTAACTAAATGTATTGTTATTCCTATTGTTATAATAAATAGAAATACAGATAGCATTAAAGGTATAAAATAATGTTGCCATATTAAAATATTAAATACTATTCTAACCATCAGATACCTCCTTTATTGTTTTGTAAAATATGAATGCACATATAATAGAAACAATAGCAATTAATGAACAATTTATTAATAAACTATTTATCTTAATAAAGAAAATTGGGATGGTTCCTAAGAATAAGCCAATGGTAGTTAAACCAAATGAAAGTCCTGGATTATTATTTAAAATAGAAACAATTACTCCCAAAGTAATGGACATAGTCATGCTAAATAATAGAACACCAATTAATGATAAAGCCATGATGTTATCACCAAAGCATAAAAATGGTATAGAAATTAAAACACTTAATATTCCTACTTTTCTTATGCCAAATTTATCAGATAAAATTCCACCTAGTGCTTTACCAGTACCCATAAATGTAAATAATAAAATCGTTTCAAAGGTTGTTTTGTTCCAAGATGTAGGTATTCCATAACCTATATAGCCACGGCATATTACAATTAATACCATTAAGAAAAGTATTAATCCGGGATTTATTTTTTGATTAGCATATTTATAATATTTTAAATTATCACTTGCAGTATTTTCTTGGTAATAAGATGCTAATAAAGCAAATGGAATCATACTTAAGATAAGCGGTATTAAAAACCAAGGGTTTACTATTTTAGCAATTAGTTTTCCAATCAATACACCAAATGATCCACCTGATACAAATATAGCAACTGGTGCAAGTTTTCCTTTAGAAGTTCTTAATGTGACTTCGGCTCCATTTACATGAATAAAGGCATTACCTAAAGTTATAAAGATGAGTGATAGATAAACTGGTAATTTGAATATATACAACAATATGCCCATTATTAATAAGGGTATTCCCATTAAAGAAAAAGAAAACTTAGGATATTTATCATTAATATAGCCTATTATACTTTGAGGAACAAAGGCTAAACCATCATATATAAATGGTATAACATATGATAAAAATCCTAAATTTAAAAAGTTTGTAAGATAATAAAAACAAACAACTTCTGTTATTAAGTGCAAATAAAAATATAAATAACCCGTCAAATTTTTATTCTTCATAAAACTCTTACTCTCTTATAATAATATATCATAAAAGGTATAATGTTTTAAGTCTTAATTAGATATTTTCTTTGATTCTTACTTTATTTTTTTCTATTAATTTTGTCTCGGATATTTCAACATCATTTTCAATTAAATAATCACTTAATATTCTTTGAGATAATGAAGATAATTTTCCTAAACCAACAAATGATATTTTTGAAGTGTCTATTTTATATATAGTATTATGGTAATGTATTTGATAAGAACATCCTCCAATAAATTTTGATATTTCGCTTAAAAATACTCTTAAGCATTTCTCATTAAGGGGATTATTAGCTAAAAATAATAACTCGCGTTCTAACTCTTCTACATCTTCTATTATAATCGTGGATGTTTGGGTTAGAAAAGTGTTTCCTTCATTCTTTATTAGTAATGATAAAAGGATTGTTTCAATTTGTTTTCTTGGACCATATAGAATAGAATACTTAGAAATTTTAGTATTTATTGTTCTATTGGAATTAGATTCTAAATCATTAATTAATTGATTATTATTTTCATCGTTTAATAAATCTATAAGTAATAAATTTTTAAACATTCCTTTTTTTCTAGTAATATTACCATATGTATTTAATTCTATCATTCTTTTTATATTATCTATATTCATACATACTCCATTAGAAAATGAATTACATTAGTAATTCATCTAGTTTCTAAATTTCTTAAATTTCCTTAACATCATGATTATAACAAACAATGGAATTGTTAAAAGAATATAAATTATATTAATTCTTTTTATTCCAGTTTGAGGATTAGATATTTCTTCTTCTTTGTTTAAACTCATGCATGATTCCTTAGATGAAATCGTATCATTAATTTTATAATTTGACTGATTTGCATTAGTCCATACATAGGTGCTATTAGATTCATCATAGTAACAATTACTTGCTAAATCAATAGTATATGGATTATCTTGAGTTCCAGTTCCACCAGTTATGGCAACATTAGATTTTAAATAAACAGATGGGTATATATCTATATATGAGTCAGCCTCATGGCTATATGGATATAGGCCAAATTTACTACAATTTGTAACGGAAGCTTCATTTGAATAATTAGGTGATAATGTCCAATACTCATCATCATATGCTAACCAATCATATTTAAAACAATTTGTTGAAGGACTATGTATTAATCCATAATTTTCTGAGCCAATATTTATGCATGTTCCAGTAACTTGTTTGAAGTTATAACTTTCTTCAGTTGATGCAACATTTGCTGAGTATTCTTCTTTATCTCCAGTAGCAAATAGAATATCTGAAGGATAAATTAAAGCAACTGTACCAATCCACTTTGTTGCATGATTTGAATATGCTTTAGATTCTCTTTCCTCATTATAAATTGTATAAGCATTATTATATTCAATATTATTCATTCCACCAAGAGCCCAAAGGGAATTACCAATTAATTTTTTAGATGAATCCGTTAATCCAGTTTTTGTAAAATCACAGTCATGTTCATTCCCCATGTTTAGACATTTTCCACTTGTCCTAGTCCAATACAAACTATTATTTAATGAAATTAATGTCGTTCTATTTTCATAACTATAATCTTTATAATCATCAAATCCAGCATTTAATAACTTCATTAGTTTAGCTGTTGTCCAATCGTTTATTCCTTCAGTAGTTAATGATGTGTCCCACGAATATTTACCAATTGATTCAGGTCTCACTAATTTTAATCGAGTTTCTTTTTTACCAGTTCCATCATCTATATTGTTCATTACACCTATTATTCTCCAGTTTTCACCATTGAAACTAATATAGTTATTTGGATTTTCACCTATATATCTTAAATTATTATCCGAAGTTTTATCATAAAATAAATCTTCTTCATTAAGATTTTTTATATAGTCTGTTGCAAGTGTATCAGCGTTAACAATACTACAGGTAAAAATCAAACTAAAAACTAAACATAAAATATAACCCTTTTTCAAACTCTAGTTCACCTACTTATTTACATTCCCTATTCTGGTGAAAGGAAATAATATTATAGACGTGTTACCCATGATATCATCATAAGAAACTGTACCAATTATTCTTGAATCTTTTGAATTTCCACGGTTATCACCCATGACAAAGTATTCATTATCAGGAATAGTAATTCCTTCACTACAAAGTTTTGGATTATTTGTACAAGTTAATGATGATGCTTCTTTAGATAGAAAATCTTCTGATATTTTTTCTCCATTTACATATAATACACCAACATTATCATCATTGTCATTAAGTTCAATGGCATACTTAATAGTTTCTCCTGGTAGACCTATTACTCTTTTGATAAGTTTTCCCGAATCAGTTTTTATAACAACGATATCAAAACGATTTATACCAACTATTCTTTTTCTCAATTTATAAAGTAACATGATATCTCCATCATGAAGTGTTGGATACATACTAGTACCTGACACTTGTACAGGAGTACATATAAATAGTCTTATTATAATTACAAATAGAATAATAATTACATAAGGTGCATAGTCAAGAAATATATCTTTCCTAGCTTTCTTTGTATCTTCTTCTACTTTATGTTCTTCTTTTATTTCTGAATTAACTTTAGTCTTCATAAAATCACCATGATAATTATAACATGTATTAGAGCATAAAAAAAGAAAGATTAATTTCTTTCTTTAACGTTATAATCTTTACTCATCTTATCAACGAAGTTAAGTTTAGCACGTTTAACCATACCTTTTCTGATAACAACAATTTTATCAACTAAAGGTGAGTTAACTTTGAATACTCTTTTAACAGCTACGCTTCCAGATTTTTTTCTTACAGTAAATGTTTTACCAATAGATCCACCTTTAATTGCAACAACTAAGCCTTCAAATGCTTGAATTCTATGAGTGTTACCTTCAACTATTTTATAGTCTACTCTAACAGTGTCTCCTACACGAAAATCAGGAATATCAGTTTTTACTGATTTAGCATTAACTTTATCTACTAAATTCATACGATATACTCCTTTCTCAATATTATACATCCACATAATCATAGACTTATCCAGCGGATTACATTTCGCTTTCACTAAAAAGCAATAGTAATATACCATACATTTTAAATATTAGCAATAGCTTATTATTTGCATTTTTTTTATTATTTGTTATAATAACAATCATTATGAAAGGGGTAATATACATGACAGGTCGTTCTGCATCAGGAGTTAATTCCAGTTTTATTACTACAATGGATTTTTGTAAACTATTTCAATACGGAAAGAATTTTAAATATTTCCAAGATATTGATGAAGAAAAATTAAAACATATTTATAAGGAAATTGATTTATTTAAGGGTCATTTAGACACTTGTTTAAGTCCATTTATGAGATCTAATTCTCTTATTTATAAAGAGACTTTAAAAAGAGTATCTTTATATAGAGAGTCATTAGATACATTTGATGAAAAAATATTATTTTTAATATTAATGTGTGATCCAAATTTAGTAATATTACACTCAAAGAAACGAATAATATCAGTTACTAAAGATGACTTAGTAACTGCCGAAGACCCAGAAAAAGAAGCACTTAAACTATGTGGTGAAAAAGATGCCTGGGCACATGAATGCATTGAAAAGCTAGGATTCTTTGAACAAAAGCTTGCACCTTATGAAAAAGCTTATATGAAGAAATTTTGTAATCATCTTGAAAAGAATGTTGCAGCTGATTATACATATAAATTAATGGAAGGAATACCTTTAAATAAAAATTATAATTTAAAAAGTGATGATATTATTAATATGCAATTATTAGTTAATTCATTTAAGGGTGATATTCCAAATGATTATAAAACTATGTTATATAATTTATTATACCAAA
>CALMHN010000011.1 GCA_937863745.1 uncultured bacterium
GGATAATTTTATTTCAAAAATTATTTATATTTTATGCAATTTTTATCATCAAATATTTTATCACAAAATATTAATAAAAATATTATAATAACTGAGAAGATTTGTGCTCATAGAGTTTGGTTTCAGAAAAAGAATCATTATATATATTTTTATAATAAAAAATTAGATAGGCATATAGAATTATTAGATAGAATACAAACTGATTTATGGGATGATTTTATCAATTATATTTTGCATTATAAAAATGATTTGCCGAATGGGAAATATTTTTTATATTATTTTAATAAGTTTAATGTTAATTCAAATGTTGAATATGATAATATACCTAAAAGCAAATTAATATTAACAAATGTTAGTAATGGTATTGATATTAATAAAGTCAGTAAAATATTAAATATTGATATATTATATCCTATTTATGATGGTGTATTAACAGAAAATATATATAATAAGATAAATGAATATTTAAATTTTGATATTAATATTAATGATATTTTTATTGAATTATTTGGCAAGTCGTCAAATTTTATAAAATCAAATAGTAATATTATAAATGGATTTGTTTTTAATATTGATAATAAACGATATATATTGAATGATAAAAGATTTAAATATAAAGATTATGATAAGGTAAATACAGATTCATATAAATTATTAGTGTTGCATATAATAGATTATTTAACTGATTATAATCAACATATTTTAGATTTATATATAAATGATTATGGTGATAAAATTTCAATATTATATAAAATTTTTAAAAATTTTGTAAGATATTGCAAAAAGAATAATATATTAGATAATATATTAGTATTGCCGCCTGATTATTTAAAGAAAAATGGAATAATAAATGATAAATTAATTAAAGATGCTGATATATTAGATATTTTGAAAGATGAGCAACTTAGATATTTATTATATATTTTTATTAATATTTTTAAAGGGGCAATTAAAAGCAATGATATTATATCTGAAGATAAAGTAATTATGATAAAAAATTTTTTAAATAAAATTAAATAAATATGGTTTTGAATGAATTAAAAATAACTGATGATTTATCTATTATTATTAATAAAATTAATCAAAATTTTAATCAGTTATTAAGTTTAAATGGAGGGCCTATGGGTAAGATAGGATTACAAGGTATTCCTGGACTACCTGGCTTGCCTGGTGATAAAGGTGATCCTGGCGAAAATGGTGAAGATGGTAGTATGATGTATTTAGTTAATGCAAATCCTTTAGATAACAATATTTTAATTGTACCTGATGAAAATGATTTAGAACAATTAATAAATGATGGTGTTTATAATGTGGGTGATATTTTTGTATCAAAAGATGTATTAACAAATAAAATTATTTTTTATAAAATAATTCAAAATAATACATCACCTATTTCTTATAGTTATAGCATATTTGAATATGCAGAAAATCCAAATTATAATACTTTATGGGTAAGACATTATGATAATTACATATATAATAATAAACTATCATTGATTATTAACAAGACAACGTCATTAGATAGTACATTTAATGATATATTTGATAATACTGATAATGATAATAGAAATAGATTTTTATCAAATATATTAATTTCTGCTAATGATGATACTGAAGATACTAATAATATTTTTTATAATTTATATTATAATACATCTTCTACAAAACCATTATTATTTTGGGATAGAAAATATTTTAAATTATCAATAGATCAAAAGCCTACTTTCAATTTAGATACAATAAGTAAAGATGATTTTTTAAAGATAATAGATATACATAAAGGATTATATAATATAACAAATCAACATCAATATTTAAATTTTTGGGACAGTGTTCAATATAACAATGATATAATAGATTTTAATAATATACCAGATAATTTAAATATAAATCAATTTAATATACTTAAAAATACTACGCCTATTTTATATTTACAAACATATCAGTCATATATGAGTGATGATGTATTTAAATTAAATGATGATGATAAATATACAAATTTTGGTTTTTTGATAAAAAGAATTAAAAATAATAATATTATTGATAATAATTATAAATCAGTATTAATATTAGCTTCTGATAAAAATAATGATGTATATATAGAACCTAAAAATATATGGGGCAATAATTTTATATCAGAAATAAATAATCAAAATAGTGATGACAATAAAAGATTTTATAGTGTATTTTTGAGTAAGATTAGTGATGGTAATACATTTAATATACAAGGAGCTGAAGTTAATTTGGGTATTGGTGATTATTTAAAAGGTGTTAATGGTATTGTTAATAATGATACTAACTATCATAGAGATTTTGATTTAGATAGTGGTATACAAATAAAAAGCACATTATATAATAATAATTTATATGGATCATTAAATTTATATTTAACAAAAAACACATTAAGTGGTGGTCTGCTAAATAAGAATAAAAATATTATTTGCAGAATAACATCTGATGGCAGTGTTTTATTTAAAAATGATATAGAAGGCAGTTATGATAATGAATTAAGAGTTGGTGATATTTATGATTCTAAATTTGCTATAGATGATAGTAAGATAGAAAATCAACAAGTATCTATATTAAAATTAATAAGTAGTAATAGTTATTTTAATTTTAAAAATTATGCTGATAATAATGATATAATATTAGAATTAAATTCAAATCATAATTATAATGAAAATGCGTATAAACCAATTGGAATAAATATCAAAAAGATTATAAATAATTCT
>CALMHN010000012.1 GCA_937863745.1 uncultured bacterium
AGCTTTAACTTTGAGATTGGCATTATTAAAACGTTTAGGCATGCATATGCCATTAATGCTAATAGATGAACCAACAAATCATTTGGATAGCAGAAGAATATCAGATTTGGTAAAATATTTTTCTTTATTACATAAACAAACACAGATATTTGTAGCAACACACAATATAGATATTTTACCAGAGTTAAACGCTATTGTGATTGATACAAGCAAGTAATATTTGATTTTAAAATATATTAGAAAAAGGGAGAGCAAACATGCCTCTCCCTTTTTATTTAAAGGAGGTTGGGATATAATGAAAGATATATCAGACGATATTCTTTATACAATTAATAATATAAGACCATCTATTTTCAGCAGAATAATCTACAAATCTCAATTAGTTGATGATTTTCTGAATAGTTCATATATTGAGCATCTTTTCAATATTTCAGATAGTTTATATGTTAATTCATATAAAGTAGATAGCATGCAACAATATTATAATATTATAAAGCATTTTAATAGTATTAATAATGCTATAACGTTAAGCTTTAATTTTAAAGATTCATCTCAGATTTTATCTCATGCAGAATATATTACAAACATATTATTAAAATATTATAAAGAAGCATTGTTGGAGATTAAACAGCATCTGTTAAAGACATTTGATGAGATTGAGGATATAATATTCTATGTGGGAAATATGTATATATTACTGTCTAATATACTATCTCAGGTATTTGGGATTATACTGAGAACCAGAAAAGAAGAAGGTTTATTTAATATTGTAATAGTTAGCGATCCATCTTTTAAAGAATCTGCAGATATTGAAGAGTTATTATCAGAATACAATATAGATTATTCTGACAACAGTGTAATTATAGAAGTAATACTTAAAGACAAAGAAAGAAGATTCTTCATTGGTGATAAAGCTCTATGCAAATTGCGTCATGTTGAAAATATATTTGAGTTGAGCATGTTTAATAATTTAAAAGAATTTCATTCTGTATTATGTAATGAATTTCTTGCTGTTTTGCATCAATCATTTTTAGATGTAATAGAACAATTAGTTTCTAACATTGATAGCAGTATTAAAAGTATTGACAGTATCTCTGATGATGGAGATAAACCTTTATTTGTTTATGAGACATTTGCTGATGGTAAAGGTTATATAGTCTCAATTAGTGCAAATAAAAATGTGTTTGACAGCATTAATAAACAATTGATGGATGAATATAATCTACCACCTTTCTTTAATATTGCTTCACTTGGAATTGAATTTGCAGTTAAACTAGATAAAAAGGAGAGTAAGATAGAAAATATAAACAAGAAAATAAATTATAATTATCCAGGTACAGATACAATAAGATATTTAAAAAATATTAGTGAATATGCTGATGATATTATAAAGACCATTTATGATGTTTATCAAAAGTTAATTAAAATTGAGGAACGTATTAATAAATACTATGAGCAGGTATTATATTATGCGCATGATCTTTCATATCTTAATAATATGAATAGCATGTATGATAATTTAATAGAAAGTAGATTTGATGCTTTTCTTTCCAATATTATAAACATAGAACATTGTCAGATGTCATTTGAAGATATCATGACTATATTAATATATAAAGAATATGTATCCAGTGATAAGTTAAAGAATATTATTATAATTGGGGGTAAGAATGAATGAATGATAGAGACGTCTTTAAATATATAACTGATAGTATTAACGATAAAATTCTATATATTACATGTCAAGGACATAGATATACATCTGATAAATTAAGAGCATTTGTTTTCAATATAACAAAAGATGATCCATTATATTTCTTTATGTCTTTAATTATATACTATAAGACTACATACAACTTAGATCAAGAAAAAATGCGTAATATATTTGATAGTGCTATTCTTTGGTTATATGATCCCACGAAACGTCCATTTACTGATATAAACTATGAAAATATAAAATATGAAAATGTTTATGACTCTATGTATGATTTTGTAAATGACTATGAACATAACAACTTAACTAACTTTATGGTCTTTGTTACAGATGCTAAATATATTGTATTTAGTTTCTTTCCAGTTCATATTCCTAGAAAGAAAGATATAGTTTCATTTACATTCAAATGTTGTTTTGTTAATGCAACATCTTCTTTAATTACCAATGTATCACTTCTAAATATAGTATATATAATTCGTCATACTATATTGTATAGATTGCACAAAAATGTACGCACATACTTAGCTGATATTAGAAAAGATACAAATCCCATATTTGATGATCTGATGAAATGGTTCTTAGATAATGTTAAAGAATTGGATTTCTCAGTAGATTCTATTATTAAATTAATAGAAAAAGATTACATCTATCCTATTTATAGAATCTTATTATTTGACCTTGAGATAAATGATAAGCATTATTGGGTAAAATTACTTATATATACTCAGCGTGAAAGGAAAAAATGTGATTTTAAACTGCAACCAGTGTACAATGTATTACATATAGTTGGTTTAAAGAGAGAAGATTATATTCCAGATGAAAAGAGTAAAAGAAAGCAAGAGTACTTTCATAAACGATTTGCAATTGATTTTGCATATATTAGTGAAATAATAAATAAAATATATAGTAAGTATGAAAATGTGCAATATAATATAGTAAGTGATACTTATAATGGTAGTAGATATGTTATAACAACTCCAGTAGTAAAATCAGATATCTTAATTCCAAATGTTTCTATTATTTTAAAGTATACTGCAAAAAAGACACTGTTTGCCTTTACAATTGATACACATGTTAATATGAAATATTCTCCATATAAGAATATGTTTTATATGCCTGCTGTTGATAGTGATAAATGTAATGCTGTGTGCGATATAGCATATCAATTAATAAAAGCATTCAAATCTAAGAAGTTTAGAAATAAATTAGCATCAACATCACGCAAGTATTCACTTAATACGAAATTTAGTAAACGACATGAAGAACTTAATAAGATTATTAAAGAGAGAAAGCTTTCACTTGAAGATTTTATTGTGAGGGGGAGATATGAATATGTTGAATCAAACATTTGTTAATGATTATGATGCAGTAGCTAATATCAGGTCAAGCACCAACACACATACACCAGATATAAATATGGTTGTATCAAATGAAAAATGTAAGCCATTATTCAAAATATCACTGAATCCCAGTATGGGAAATACTTATTCTTTAAATAGAGTCTATGCTGAAAATGTGTATAACGTTGATTTATCAACACATGTATACCTAGTTAACAATGAATATATAGTAGCTGGTAATTTAGTTAATATAGAGTATGTCAATAAGACCAAGGTAAACCATGCATCTCCATATACATATTCTATATCATTAGATTCCAATGCATTTGATAATATTGCTATATATACTTACCAGTTTAGAGTGCTTCATGATGAAACATTCTCATTAATATATACTGTGCTTCAACCAAGTGTATATGAGATAAGCAGTATACCTATATTTCAAACATACTACAATACAATTGTAAATGAAAGAAATAAAATAATAACTGAATTGGAAAAGAAATTATTACCATATTTACATGTACTGGGAACTGTTACTCATACATTTAATGATTATTATGCATCATATGTCACAACCAACACGAATCAATCACTTTATGGATATTTTGGTCCATATATTAGAACTACAAATCAATTATTGCAAGATCATTTTACTCCATATCTCACAACTGACATAAATGCACATGATTATAATCTATTCAGTTGTGATGTAGAAACATATATTCCTGAGAATAAACATATAATAAAAATCTATCAAACAACTGATGATATTTTAATGGTTAAATATCATGAAAAATACATAGAAGAAGCAGAATCAATGGGAAATGGTCTACTACCAGATATCATATATGAAAACGAAGAGATTATATCTAGATTAAAATATCTTCCTAAGGAAGTAAACAATACTCTTTTATCTGGAACATCAGAACAATATTATCAGAGAATAAAGACTAATCCAAACGCAATTGAAGACTTTTTATGTTTGATTAAGTATATGTTTTCAGAATTGGATCCATTTAATTTTGTTATAGAGTATAATGTATCATAATAAAATTAATAAGTATACAATAAAGATTTTCCATATATATTATTATATATGGAAGGAGTAATTGTAGGTTTTCTATTCTGCAATTACATATCTTTAAATTATTATTGAATAATTATAATGAATTGAGGAGGAACAAGATGGTTACATTATATAAAAAGGATATTGAAGGATATTTAAAAAATTGTATGTTATTTCAAGATACACAAGCATTAGCTCCATATGTATTGTTAAAAGAATATCTAAACACTCTTGCTAATAATAGAGTTTATTTAACATATGCACGTGTTTATAGAACAGACTATACTAAATGGAGTGATATATTAGATAATTTAGATACTATTGATCGTATCGTGATAAAGTTAGAAGATGGAGTAAGCCAAACAATTTTACAAGATTTATTATTTAAAGCATTCTTTAAACAGTATTTAAAAATATTATCTAATGAATTTAAACAGCTATTTGATAAATACGATAATCTTGATCATATAAGCATTTTTATTGATAAAAGCTATTTATCTCCATATACTATATTTGAGAAAGTATTAGATTACATAGAAATAACAAAAGAAAATCAAAATTGGTTAAATATAAATGTAAAAGCAGCCAGAGAAAGTAAAAAACTCTCAATTATATTCAAAAATCTTTTTTATAGTTATATAGGTGATTTTCCTTGTGTTTTTGAGTTTCATTTAAAAAATAACAAAATAATCCATGTGCTCTTTAAAGATTTCCAAATCACTCAAATAAAATGTGTATCATCAGTAGAGGATATACTTAGTTTTTCTTTATTTAGAGATGCAGCACATAAAATTGCTGCAAAACAGTTAGAAGCCACAAAGTCTCTACGTGAAAAATTTCTTTATGATATGGTATATGATAATTTACTTAAAGATTTAATTGAAGAAAATATAATTGCAGAGAAATATAGCGCACAATACACTAAAAATATACCCTTTTATTATCACTTGCTTAAACAAAATACTTCTCAAAGTATATTAACGATAAACTTTATACTTAATAATGATTATTGGATGAACTGTCTCACTCAGGCTAATATTAAAATACCTATTATCTATTTAAAACCATGTTTAGCAGTGTCAATGGAATGCATTTATCAAGTTACTGGTAAATATATACAAATAAACAAGTCAGCTGAAAACATATATATACCAGATATAGACAGTAGTAATGTATATACTCGTATTAAGAGTGTTGTTGCAAATGGCCTATCAGAAGAGGAATTAGAAAATAATATTGCAACATATTATAGTTTAATTAATAATCTTATATCAATCTTTCAAAAGATTACTTCACGTATATATAAATTATGTCTCAATTATAATCTAACAAACTCAGTATATGAAAATAGTAAAGCTTCAATTAAAACAACTCAAAAAGAACATAAGAAAAAGTATCTTGAAACTATTAAACCAATAAATAATAAAAACATTATAGATATAGCTACCTATTTAGCATATGCTGATCTGCTTATATCTACACATGGTACCAATAATATTCTTCATATTGGCACAATACGCAAAAATGGGTATAATGAAGGATAGAGAGTAAATCTAGTTCTATGGAGGTATGTGTGATGTGGGTTGTATTACTTTCAGGTAAGATGGGTGCTGGCAAAGATACTCTAGCTAAGATATTACAACAAAAGTATAATTTTAAAGTATATCATTTTGCAGATAAACTAAAAAAGATACTTCTTCAAGTAGGTTGGGATGGCAAAAAGGATGAATCTGGAAGAATGCTTTTACAGAATGTTGGTAATGCTGTGAGAGCATATAATCAAGATGCATGGGTTGATATTTTATTCAAGGAGATAATATCAGATATCAATGAAGAAGGCTATGATAGAATATGTGTTGCTGATTGGAGATTTAAAAATGAATATAATTCTTTAAAAGAAAAATGTATTAAAAGAGATCCATATACAATTGTATTTCCTATTAGAATTATAAGAAATACTAATGATGTGTATAACGATCAAACAATTCATCAAGATATATCTGAAACAGATTTAGATGACTTCAACGAATATGCTTATATTGTATATAATAATCAAGACATCTCATATCTTGAGAAAGCAGCAGATGAAATAGTAAAAAAGCTAGAGGCTTTAGATAATTAAGTTTAAATAATATAAAATTTAAAGAGTATAGTATAATTAATAATTATAATAAAAATAGGGAGGTAGTGTGAATAATGGCTACGACTGAAGTCAGAACGTTGAGGGGTATTAATGATGTTATTGATGATGTTAAGGA
>CALMHN010000013.1 GCA_937863745.1 uncultured bacterium
CAACTGAGCTTGTTAATCACAAGCTCCACCCTCTATAGGGTGGGGTAGTTGACTAATTTTACTGCAAATTACCACCATAGTATACACTACCATCATAATACAGCCATAAAACAGTTGAACCATTAGAAGTCATATTAATCTCCAATGGCTCTCCATTTTTGGTTCTAATAGATGGTAATGTTATACTACGATTTCCAACACTATCTTGTTGAATATGTAATATTAGAAAACTATTTCCATTTGGATTTACAAATGATACAGTGGTATTACCATTCAATGATATTTTCTGTATATTTGCTCTTTTCCAATCTACTGTTACCATGCCTGCTGTTGGAACGTTATTTGTATTAGCAAAATATACATTATTATTTCCAACATTTAAAGCACTACCTAATACTCCATTTAATGTAATTGTACCAGTAAATGTTGGAGAATCTATAGGTGCTTTACTGTTTAAAGCATTTATCAATCCAGATATTTCAGCTATTCCATGTCCATGTGCAGTCATAGATATAGTACCTGAAGAAGTATTCAATACAACAACTATAATATCATTGGCATTACAAGGATAGTTAAATGTTACTTTTTTATCCAATATATTAAACGTATAATCCAATCCATCTAACTGATAGACACCATTTCTATATACAGAATGTGCTAAATATCCATCATCATATATATCTGATATATCATATTCAGTCTGTCCTTGTGATGCTGTAAATGCCTTGCTCACTGCATCAAATGTAATACTTCCTCCACCACCTCCAGTCATAGTCATATTTACCCATTTCTGACTACTAGAATCCCACACAAGTACTTGACCATTAATTTTATTAATGGTATTAACATTATTAAGATCATCAAGGCCAATATCTTCAATGGTAACAAACTCTTTAGTATGATATTCATTATCATGATCTATTGGTTTCATCCTTGTGAATTCTTTCCAGTCATATCCAAACGCTGTTATTTCTTTCATTTGTCTTTTTATATCATCAACTGTAAATAATAAATATTGTTCTTCCTGATTGGGTATGTTTACTTTCCTCCTATTCTTTAACATATTCCTTCTTATATTTGTTCTGAATATAATTCATATGTATCTATAAAATCATACATTTTATGAATACAATATGTTTGATCTTTTATAATTTAAACTTTAATATACTTTTTTATTATCACCAAAGTTAATTATAATATTAAGATAGTTAATCTATTTCACAAAACTCTCTAACATGTTGAAGTCTATTCATCCAACCTTTATAAAATCTGCGTTGAGATGGATTATTAGCAACTATAGCATCATAAAATGATTTTCTTATATCACAATATACTTTTACAATGACATCTATTTCTATTGCAGATAAAGCTTGATTCAATGCTGCTATTGTCATTGGTCCAATAGCACCATCAACATTTAATACAGCACCAATTGCATTTAGTGTTCTTTGAATAAATCTTGCTGCATTACCAACACCATGATTGACAGATGCATCAAAATGAGCAAATGCTAAAGGATGAGGCATTTGGTCACATTTAGCTCTTAAATAATAATTAATTTCATATATTTTTCTAACTGATTCTAAATCATTAGTTAGAGACTCTATAGTAACTGTAGATGGAACTATACCTTGTTTTATAGCAGATTTAAGAGTAGATTCTGTTATACCTCTATTGGTCTTTCCACCTCTATCAAGTGGATCATTAACAAATCCACCTTCATACTTTAACACTTCATTTAAATACTCGTTAGGTAATTTTGGATATTTTTTACCTTTTTCTAACAATGTACTGACATCTCCTTGTTCAAATACTTTTATCCATTACTTTGTTCAAAGTTGATTAATGAATATATCCATTTAGAATAAGAGATTAATATCCTTCTTTTGGATTATCAGTATCATCTTCATCATATAGTTTAATATTACTATTTGGTTCAAACTTCCAAGGATCAATAGCTTTTTCATCTATACTCTTAATTTTGTTTATTTTAGCAACTTGCTCCTTAGTTCTTCCATTAGTATAGAATGCTGCAAACGTGCCAAATATACCAGCCCAGTATCCTGCAAATATAACCCATTGTTGATCAAGACTTAAAGTTGATCTATACATACTGATAGTTATAAAGAATATATGTATATTGATCCATAGAACTATTAGAAGTATAATCCTTCTGACTCCTTTATAATCTTCAATAAATGTACGTGATGATTTACCTATTTTGGGTAATACTTTCTTCAAAACAGTATTAAAAATATTATTTAACACCATTCACTACACCACTCATTAAAGCTTTTATATTTGGTTCTATCAATTTTATATTCAAAATTATTATCAAATAAAAGAGCATCATAATATTTAGTCAAATCAAACATATTTATACTACAATTTGCATTATCATAATATCTATTTAAATTTAAACTGGTATGATATCTTATACAAGAACATATATCATCTATACCATCGTGCCAGTTTCTATTAGATGGTAATATTATTATCTGTTTATTACATCTCACTGCTTCTTCTAATGTAGTTGGCCAGGGATCTACAAATGAAGTAGACATTGGATATACGAAATGGGTTATATTGGAAAAGAATTCATCTTTATTA
>CALMHN010000014.1 GCA_937863745.1 uncultured bacterium
CAATATTGATTATATTGTAATGGTTTATTCTATGTACTTTGATAATTTATAAAAAATATATTATTTTATATTTTAATAATTTTTTTATTTCATGATATTATACAATAATTTTGAATTTTTCAATAAAAAGGGTCATAACCTTAATTTAAAAAAGATATATAATATATCAATAGAAATTATTGATAATACAAATACAGAAAATGCTAAATTAGAAGTACTTACAAATATTAATAATGAAATAGAAAAAATTGGTGTCATAAAAGGTGGTCTTGGTTATAGTGATAATGTAAAAATAATAATAAAAGACAATAACACAAATAATAATTTTGTAATAGAAGGAACTAATTTTATAATAAAAAATAATGATGGTTCAATAAATAATGTTATATTACCATACCATAAATCAGGATTTACATTTCCTTCTTTTTATTATGAAGGTAATTTATTTTTTGATGATGAAATATCAGTTGGACTAACAGAAGTTGAAAATATATTTATATCAGAAGCTATAAAAAATAATTTAAATGAACTTAAATATATATATCCAAGATATAGTTTAAATCATAATGGTATATATAATGACAAGTTAAATATAAAATTAGATGGTGATGATGATATATTTTTATTTACTGTCGATAAAAATGGTAATTATCCATCTGTAATAAAAAAATATGATTATAATATTGAATTAGAAGATGGTACTAATGATACTATTGATAATCAATTATATAGAGTTACTAATATAAATTATAATAGTACATGTCAAATTAATATAGGGTTACAATCCGATGATGAAGGTGTATATGAATCTTATCTTTATATAAATGAAATATATAATAATAGAGAATTTATTATTGCAAAAATATTAATACACGGTGAAGTTATTGGTGAGGATGAACGATTAGATAAATTATTAGAAAATTTTGGATTAAAGATAACTGAAACAGAAGCAAAAATATTTAAAGATGCTGATGTTAATGAAGTATTACCAAATTACAAATTACTTAATGAAAAACGCAAAGAATTATTATTAGAATATCATAATATATTTCCTTATATAGGATCATATAAAGCATTAAAAAATATTTTAAAATTTTTTGACTATAGTGATTTAACAATAAAAGAATATTGGCTGAATGTTTCCAGTTCTAATAATGTTAATAGTACATATAGAAATTTAACTAATGTTAATGATATTATTAGTTTTATTAATAAACAAAATATATCATCACAAAATAAATTTAAGTACAATCATTATAAACAATTAGATGTTGATGATTATGCACAAATTAATGACCTTATAAAAAGTAATAATTGGAAAAAAACAAATCTTTTTAGTTTACATTATAATATAAATAAAGTAACTGATAACTATGAAAATAATCTACCTGTTGTTATTGATGACTTTTTATATAGTGAAGATGAAGTTTTAATGAAATTATTTTCATTAAAGAAATATTTAGAAAATAAATTTTTACCTTTAAATGCTCATATTATAGATATAACAGGTGATGGTATTTATTTTGACAGATATGTTTTAAACACATGGTCGGATAATACCAATACTTTTTATGTTAATAAAGAATTTACACCTTCATTTGATATTATAACATCAGGATATATTGAAGATATAGAAGATTATAGTAACAGTTTATTTAATAATATTAATTACATAGATACTAATAGTGAATTACATAAAGATGATTGTCTTATTGGTTGTAAAGTAAATCTTGTTTTTGACGATAATTTAATAAAATGGTGTGAATTGAATGATGCATGGTATAATTTATTGAATACTTGGATATCTATAAATCATTTAGATTATTATGAATTAGAATGGACAATAAAATATGAAAATCCAAATAAATTTTATTATAATAAAAGATATAACATAAATGACGGTAGAAATATAAATATAGTACTACCATATATAGGAAGTTATGATATAGAACTTACTTTATATGATATGACAAATGCTTATGTAAAAGCAAGAAAAAAAATTGATATTAATATACCAGAATTATTTTTTACTATGATGTATAAGTATCATAAACCAATAAATAATTGGAAAGAAACTAATAATATAAGCTGGTATGAGTTTGGTGGTAACTGGGCAAATCCTGAAATAATGAATGATACGAAATGGAATAATATTAATGTATCATGGAATGATTTGTCAGTACAAAAATATTTATATGATTTTAATGATAAAATAGTAAAAAATGATAGTTATGATATCATAAAAGTTAATGAAGCAAATAGATATGTGGGCAAATTATTTTATATAGATAAAAGTAATAATATAATAAAATGCTATGGTCAATATATACAGCCCCCATTACGCAATAAAACAAATGTTATTAATGATTATATATATTTTGTTTATGATAATATAGTACATAAAGTAGGAGTTGTTAATGCTGATTATAGTGAAAATAATATTACAAAAATTGAATTAGAATATATACCAAATGGCATAAATACAAATTGGCAATGTTTAAGAGAGATAGGAAATCAGATAATTATAAATGGACATATTGATAATAATACTAAATTTGTAATATGTGAGCCAGATAAAAATAAACCATTATATAAAAATATTAAAATAAATGATATTATAGATATAAATTATAATAACTATCCGCAAGTTGTTTGTGGTATTCAATTAGATAGTATTATAGAGAAACGATCTAATGAATATGGCAAAATATATAAAATAAGAAATACTAATGATATAACATTTTTAAATGATAATATTATTCAATTAAATTATAGTTTAGAACCAAACGAAATTATTCCTGGCTTTACTTTTATTACAATGACATCTATATATAATAATGAATTATATACTCAACATTTACAAGTAGAAAATATTAATGGTAATCAAATAAAAGTTGTTGAACTTGATGGTGATATTAATTTAAATAATAATGCTACTATTGAATATAAATATTATGAATTTACTGTAAAAACAGTACATTATGAAAATGGTAATAGTAATAAAATATTATTAAATTTCAATGATTATAATTATCATAATGATTTTGTTATAAATAATAATAATATTTATCAACTAAATGGTGATTGGTATTTTGATTATAATATAAAAGAAAATGAATATACATTAGAAGTAACTAATATTGGTTATGATAATGATAATACAATATTAACTATAAATGATAAAAATAATGAGCTTTACTTATTATCATCATCTTTTAAATTAAGGAAATCTGATTTTGATGTTGATTATGCAAAAAAATGGATAGGATTAAATAATATAAATTGGCAATCATTAGATAATATAAGCTGGCAAGAATTAGATCATTTATGGTGGGATGACTTTGAATATTCAGATGGTGCGTTGCCATATTTTAAAATATTAGACATTGCTAATGGGGGCACAATAAATATAAATGATAATGATATATTTATGTTCCATGATTTGCCCTTTGTTGATAATATAAATGTTACAGAAGATGATTATTGGCAATTTGCAGTAAATGAACTTAATAATTATGATGGTAATATATTATCAAAGTTTGAATATATATTATATAAAAATATAAATACCACGCCAACAGAATATTGTATATATGCAATATCAAAATATAAAACTACTGAAACATTAGGATATATAAAATTTGATAATGGATGCATAGGTGAATATATAGACCCTTTAATTAGTCATAGCTATCCTATTGGTGCATGGGCAAACTGGAATGATCCTCATCTTTATGGATATCATAACTATCATAACTATAATAATATAATATCAAGAAAATATTATGAATATGGTCAATCACCTAGTTTAGATTATGGATGGTATCCTTCTGTACGATATAAATATGATGATTATGGTAATATAATTAATTATATATGGCTACCTGATAAATATAAATCTATTAATGATGACCCAAATAGTTATAAAATGCTATATACATCAGCAATAAATGGATCATTTAATTATAATAATTTATATATATCAAATAAAAAAGTTACTGTTAATAAATATACTACAATAATATTTTTATTACCGACTGATTTAAAAATTTATAATATAAAAAAATATTTATGGAAGATAATAAATTATGATACAAATGAAATATTAATAGAATGTAATGCTAAAAATTTAATATGGACATTTGCTAATGAAGGTATATATAATATATATTTAGAAATAATAGATAATAATGGAAATAAAAAAAATATTTGTAAAAATGGATTTGTTGAAATTAAATAAAATAATATGACAACTATGAATTTAAATACGCCAGTAACTGATATCGTACACAATAGTTTGGATATTAATGGCGAAATAATTGAATATCAATTATTAAAAAACAATGTTTTTAGAGTAATATTTTTTATTGATACTACTGATTTTAACATATTAGTTAATATTAACTTAATAAATAATGGATGCGAAGGAATTATATTAAATGATAATTTAAATATCATTAATAATTTTAAAATTATTAATGTTAATAATATTGAATATATAAATAATATAATAAAATATGATTGTATATTATTATTAGATCGTACTAATATTGAAGATGGATGTTTTTTAAAATTTAATAAAACAATAGTAACATCAGATAAAAGAACTTTTAATGTTTCTAATATAAAATATACTATTTATAATGATATAATAAAAGTATTTTGGGACAATATAGATGGTATATTTAAATATGCAGTTGGATATAAAAAAATTAGTGATACTAACTGGACATATGATTATGATATTAATACAAATTTTGTTAAAATAAAATTTGATGAAAATGAAAGGGAAGATTATCAATTTATGCTAATGTGCTACTACACGCCAAAAGATTACACATTTTTTTCTGATCCAATATTGATAAAAATTAATTAAAAATTTATATATATA
>CALMHN010000015.1 GCA_937863745.1 uncultured bacterium
TTTGACATGGCAAAATTTATTTTACTTTTAATGAATAAAAATAAAATTAATAAATATTAAATTTTAATATATAAGAAAATAAAAATTATGTATTTATTTTATTATATATTTTTTGAAATCGTTGCCATCTATCATCTAAACCATTATATCCACCATTTATTGCTCTAGTAACTTTTTTGCAGATTTCATATTGATTAGCATTATCTATAATAATATTATTTATTTTTCTATAATCCCAATAAAAAAATGCTGTTAATACTAGCAAATCATTGTCTTTTAATATTAAATCAGGATTATTTATTATATCTTTATTCTTTACCCAATTAGCAAATAATATATAATTATTTTTGCCAGTCAATTGTATAGGCCCTCGCCCCCTATATCTCCAGCCATCACCACTAGCTTCATCCCCATTGTCCATACGATTTGCATAAATTTTATTAGCAATTTTCTCGGGTTTATATTCATATTTTTTAGCTATTTCTAATGTTTTAAAATATTTAGGAAATACTTGCAATAAACGTTTTGCTGAGTAATTTAAATTTTCTTCTATATATTTCATATCACCACTCTCATGATTTACTTGTGATAAAAAATGAGCTAGCCGCAAAGGAGTATTTATATTATATTTATCACAATATTTTGCGAAATATGAATAATATTTTGCATTTATAAAAGACGATGCTTTTACTAATAATTCATCTGTTGTCATAATAATTAAATTTTTTTTTATTTTACTTTAATGATATCACTTAATATATCATTATTTATATTACTAATAGGTGTTGATATAGGAATAGTTGCACTACCAGATATTGTATGCACATGTGAATTTATTAATCCTATTATAATATTTAATGCTTTTATTAAATCTTCACCTTTAACTAAATGTTTTATTAAATTATCACCACCAATATTTATGTCTTCACTATCTATTATTATCTTATCTCCTTTTATATTAATATCATTTTTAACATTAATATTACATTTGCCATCATTTGTTATTTCTATGATGTTACCATTATTATTTTCTATTTTTATATTGTCATCATTATCAATAGTTATTGTATTATTTTTTATGTTTATAATAAAACCATCTTTTTGTGTATAATATATTTTAATATTTTCATCAATGTCATAGCTATATATATGTGCATTTTCATAACTATCTTTTATATCATCTATTATTTCTTGTTGTATATTTTCAACACTATAATATTTAGGTGCATATATGTTATCATTGTCAAATTTAACATTTACTATAGTACCTACTTTAGGCACAGATATATTACCACACCCATCTCCAGCAAATTCTATATTACTTATAGGATATGCCCAAGGCAAGTCTTCAATATCTATATCATCAAATAATCCAAATATTCTTACTTTTGCCCTAAATTCATGCTTTGGATCATCAGCATCTTCTACTATACCCACCCATTCTCTATTTGATAAACTATTATTATTTAATATATCTTTAATTGTAACATTCATATTTATATATATTTTTAAATAGACGGATTTCCGCTAAATTCATAATTATTATTAAAAATATTACCTAAATTTTTGCGATCGTTTTCCTTTGCTTTACTAAAATCATCTTCACTTTGTCCGTTTATCAATAAATCTTCTTTTTGTTTCATTTTAATTGTATTTTTATTTATTTGTTGTTTGCCATATTCAACAATATTAGATACAGTATTTTCCATATTTGTTAATGATAATCCATATACATTGCCCATTAACATTTTTGATACATATGTATTAGTAATGTTTTTAAGTTTATTTTCTAATACTTTTTGCGCATCTACATAATCACCTCTGTCTAATTGACTATTTGATGCTGATTGATAATTACGTGTATCTTCAGATAAACTAATATCTAATAAATATGAACTACTATCTATATAAACTTTGCCTACTTTAATTTTTATATTTTGTGTAATCATATCATCATAATCACTATTAGATACTTCGTCAGCAAAAGGCATACTATCCTCATCTAATAACATAAATTCACATAAATTGCATTTAAACATAATTTGAGGATATTGTTCATTTAGCCATCCTATAGCTTCATTAACAGATAAACATTTATTTGATATACTACCAGCAATATTATCCATCATTAATTTTGAGCTTTTTTCTATATCTTTTTTATAATCTTCTAATGTCATATCATAATTATTAGTATTTATATTAGTTATCATTTTATTAGTTGATGACAATAAATCTGTTTGATTATATATATCTCTTTTATTATTATATAAACTAGTATTTATATTTCGTTTTAATTGTCTTAAATCACTTAATGTTATTATCATACTAAATTTTCGCATATTATCAGGTAGCATCCATCGTTGATATATGCCATCCCACACTACTTTTCTATAAAGTTCTTTTAGCATACTTATTTTTAAATCTATACCTTCTAATGTTTCTATTGTAATATAAGCGTCATTTTTTACTCTCATACCATCACTTATATTCATATCATATAATTTGTCTAATCCTGATAATTTTTGAAAATGCCACGGAGCTTCATTTGATATTATATTTAATATTTTTATGAATTCTATTAGTAAATTTGCCCTATTTTTTTCATTTATTGATAGTAAATAATGAACAGCAGAATTTATCTCACTGCCATCCATCAATAATCCACCAGGCGCCTTTTCATAATTAATATCTTGCATATATGTTTTTTCATCAAAATCAAATTTTATATCAAAACCGATATACGTAGGATCTTGATAATCTAATACATACAATTTGTTATCTATACTATTACAGCCCCCTAATAAAAAATTTTTCATTAGCAACCCATCACCACTGCTATCATAATTTTTCATAAATATTATATTAATTTATATTATTTATTTTTGGCCATTCACGTCTTGTTAATACTAATTTTTCAGTAAAATTAGATAAATTACTTATAGTAGTAGGCATATTATATTCTATACTAAATCCTTTTACTACATAAAAACCACTATAAAATCTATCAATTACCATCGTATTTGCATTATCAGATGTTAAGTCACCAGCATCTTCTATATCTATATCTTTATTCATTTTTTTCATTCTCATCAAATCTCCAGTAATGAAAAATAATGCTGGTATAGGCTCATATTTATATATATTTAAATTAAATTTATTTAAATCAGCTTCTATATATAATTTTTCTAATTCTATATTATTTATAAAATTATGTACGCTAGCATATATATAGTTAGTATGCATATTATCAGAATAATGTATGCCTAGATATTTATATAATTGCTGATTATTATAGTCATCATTACCATCACGCCCTCGTAATACTGTTTTATCATCAGATAAATTTTTTGTTATTAATGTAGTTGATTGTAGCATCCACTTTTTTCTGTTATCATGGTCATAAAATATAACATTAAAAGCATATCCATATTTTTTATTTATTGTAACAGAATTGTTTATTGGCCTAAATGATTTAATAAAAAAATTACTTTTGTCTTCAAAAATATGATTAGTTAAACATTTTTTTGTTAGAAATTTTGATATGCTTTCACCATAATCATTTTTTGACATAGTATTCTCAGCTAATGCATCTAGCACAATACCATTATCTTTTATCATCATATTAACATTAACAAAATTTAAGTTATAATATATATCAATAAAACAAGTATAAAAACTATCTATATCTTTCCATGCATGCTCACATACATTGTTAATAAATGTTAATTTATTATCATATGCACATATCCATTTCATATTATCATTAGTATAATCTTCATTAGTAGCAAATCCTAAATCTAACATTTTTGCTATATTTTCCATCACTTCATATGATGTACCATCAATAGCAAAATTTTCACAATCATATAAATGCGGTATATATAAAATGCCTTCTATATTTATTGTCATAAATCTGCCTTCTTGTGTTGCCCCACTAGAATTTGAATTTACACTTGTTATTAAATAATCATTACGTATAGGTTTAAATAAATTATCTCTACCTCTTATAAATATACTAACTATATCACCATCTTTTGGAAAACTATTAGATAAAAAGTCGGCAGTACTATTCATGATAATTTTTAAATAAAGTCTTGGTATAATATCATTTTGATCTATTGTCATCTTTATTATTTCAGCAGGCTGAAAAATATAATTGTTTATTTGCACATGCGGAAATACTACTCCTCTTTTTTCTATATCTTTACCAAAATTTTCATATCCACTAAAGCCACCATAATCATAATCTTTCATTTTAATTTCTTCTAACTTGATTTTAGGAGGGAATTTTACAGTAATAAAGTCAGACATAATTTTTAAATAAAATTTTTTATATATTATTTTAATTTTTTAATTTTTGATATTAATTTTTCTTTTGATAACGGCATATCATCATCAATAGTTTTTTCTGTTACATTAGGGCCTAGTATTATACCACCATCTTCAGTAAACATTAACTCAACATCACCTTCTTTTGCATAATTAGGCGGTAATTTACTTTGATTTTCATAATCACTAATAGTATCACCTTTATTTATTATATTACTTTTATTTGACATTTTATTATATTGCTTTCTTATTATATTTGAAGGATTTTCTTCCTTTTCTGATTTACTTATAAAATTATCAATATTATTAACATCAGGTAATATTAAAACATCACCACCTTCTATAGTAAAAGGATTTGATATCTCATTTGCTTTTAATAATATTTCTAATTTACTTATATCACCATATTTTACTTTAACTACTAAGTCAGGTCTCATTGTAAAATCATCTGGCACAACACATATATCATTTATAATAAAATCATCATTTTTTAATACTTGTGATGTCAAATCTATTATGCTATCACCATCTTTATCGATAATAGGTTTAGCATCAACTGTTTTAGGAAAGTTTATCATAACTATTTTTGTTTATTTGTTTTATAATATCCTAATTCCATATTTCTTGCTAAATTAGTGCCATTATCCATCCATGTATTATATGCTTTTACACCAGATTCTTTTATATCATTCCAGTCAGCTTCTTTTAAATATGATATATTTGATTTTTTTATTTCATCAGTGCGTTTGCCATCAATAATATTACCAGTATTCTTATCAACTTTGCTTTCTACATTACCAGCAAGATTTTTCTCTAATCCATCAGGCAATGTATATATTCTGCCTGCACCTTTATTAAACATTGACTCAACGCCATATCTATCTCTACTCATAGCATGTTTTAATTTAACAGTTATTGTCAATTCAGTAGGAAAATCATCAACGCCCATTTCCCCACCAAATTTAAAATCACAACCATCACATATTAAATTACCTATCATCATTATCGGATTGAGAGGATTGCCTATAACTAAATGCCAAGGGCCTGTAGGCTCACCTGTTAATAATGCTCTAAATCCATGAAACATAGGTGCATGACCACCAATTTGGGCTCTCATTGCGCCACTAAATCCTGCATTTGCTATTGATTTTAATGTACCTAATGGGTCTGATAGTAAATTATCAAATAAACTAGACAATCTATTGCCTATGCTAGCAAATGAATCTGTTAGTACTTCACCAAATTTAACAGGATTGCCAGAATACCAAGCTGCCATACCTCGCTTCCACGGGTATGAAGCACTGCCACCTAAATATCGTTGTGAACCACCCCAAAAAGCACCTACACCATATGTTAATAATAAAAAATTAGATATAATATCTAGCATTGCAGCCTTTGAATTAATGCCACCAATAGAACGCATAACATAATGAAAATTTAAACTTATTTCTTGATTAAATTCTAAGGGAGGTACTCTTCTATAAACACTGTCTATTCTATTAACAGGCCCTAGTATTCTATTTGCATAAGGCCCGTCTGCATAAGGATCGGGAGGAGCATCTGTGCGTAATGCACCACCTAGTTGAGCTTCTCCTGTTAGTACGCCCATTGATTTACCTAATTTACCTAATAGTCCTGGCATGTTATTGGCATCATTTGCGTCTCCATAATTTTCTGTATTAGGTTCAGTATTTGCTTTTAATTCTTCCCACGGCATATTAACACTAAAAGACATTATATTCTCAAAAGTATTACCTGTTTCTGCTCCCATCCATGTTACTGCTTGTGCAATAGGAGGTGCTTTAGTAAACTCATCCCTTTGGGGAGTATCGGGAAGGTTCATTACATCTTTATCATCTATAGTTTTATAATTTATCTTTTTTGTTTTTCCATTTTCTTTTATAGTATCTTGCACTGTTTGTAATTTATCACCTAGATCATCATTATAAAAAGGAAAATCTAATGAGTCATATGTAGGCACTGCATATCTTCTTAATGTTATTAAGTAATTATTTGGTATCTTACCAAAGTATTTACAATAAGCAAAGTCGCTATAGTAATATGGTGTAGTTCCTCTTTTATTTGCTTTGCCAAATTCTATTAATTTTTGCACTGTAGGTTCCTTTGATGGATTTATATTATTTCTACCCATCCATTCATTACCAGATAGTTCATAATTATAATCTTCGTACCATCTACGACGTCCTTCTTTATCTAGTAAACTATTCATTTTGCCATTATCATAAGCACCTTTTAATGTAACTATAGCAAATGAGTTCATAATAGAAGGTACTCCTTTAAAATTATCTTTATTAGGATCTAATTTTTCTTTTGGTGTATATATACCGACAGTACTGTCTGCTATTTGGTCTGAATTATAAGGGTCTATATATATAAATTCAGAATTGGTGGCATCGGTACTTACTGACTTTATTAATTTTGGGTCAGTTTGATGGTCTTCTGTCATAATTAAATTGCTTTTATT
>CALMHN010000016.1 GCA_937863745.1 uncultured bacterium
GTGTTTAAAATACGCAATTCCTCCACGTGGCTAAAGCCAGTGGCTTCCTTGCGTGAGAATTTGTGAATAAAGGAGGTTAATTATTATATTATGTCTACATATACTCCCACAAGCAATTGGTCTGGCATACAGAAAAGAACAATAGATCCAAAAAGTAAACTTGATTCTGATATTCTTAATCATTTAACTGTTATTGGTGGTGGAGATAGATATAAAGTATCTGGTCTAGATATGGATATATTATACGACACTGATAACAAAGTATATTTCCATTTAACACCAGGTATTGTAGTTAAAGATTATGTAGTTCTTGAATTCACTGCAGATATGTATATATTAGCAGGTACATGGCCATTTAGTAATGGTGTATACTATTTAGCAGTTGATTATCAATATGTTAAACAATATCCACCTGTTGTAGCAAGAATAGTTTTTATACCTGAAGCTCAATTAAATGGATTAAAACATTATGCATTATTTAAAATAACAAAAACTGGGAATGTATTTCCTACTGACTTAGCATATGAACAATTAGCATTTAGTGATGAAGAATTAGCACAACCTGTATTTGTAGAACGTCTTGCTAAGAAATATGTTATGACTGCTCTTGGTGGAGAAACAACAATAGATATATCTTTATATTTTGATGATTATGTAAAAGAATATGCATTATATAGAAATGGTCTTTTACAATTAGAAGGATATGATTTCATTTTAGATCCCACCACTAAAATTATCACTATGACAGAGCCATTGGATGCTGGAGATATAATGATCTTTTTATCTAAGATGTGGGGTTTTGCCAATAGTGAACTTGAAGAATTTGATACATATACTATATATGATTTAGATAATGGTGCTCTTGATTCTAGATATTACACTAAACCACAGATTGATAACTTTTTGAAGGGACATCTACTGATGGTAAGAAACAAGTAGATTGGGATAATGTATTAAATAAACCACAATTATTTCTTGATTTGACAAACGTTGCATTAAAATCAGATTCAGTAAATCAGTTTTTTGATTTGAATAGTGATGGATATCAAATAGATATGGCTGTAAGCAAAATGCATGATCAAAATACTGATACTGGTACTAATAATACTTCATTTTATATTGGTACTAATGGTGTATTATTAAAAAATGTATCAGGATCGTTAGAATTAAAATCATATGATGATTCTAATTATGCTGATTTAACTGTCAACAATTTAACTGTTAAGGGAACACAGACTATTATAAATTCTGAAGTGGTATCCATCGCTGATAACATTTTAGTATTAAATAGTAACTATAGTGGAAGTACACCAACTGAAAATGCTGGTATAGAAGTCAACAGAGGATCAGTTACACAATCATCTTTGATATGGAATGAAACTATAGATAAATGGCAAGCTGGATTATTTGGTGATGAAAAAACTATAGTATTGCAAGGTAATACTATAACTTTAATTGGAGATGTAGTTGGTGGTGCGTCTTTTGATGCATCTGGAAATATGTCAATAACAACTACTGTTGTGGATGCTTCTCATAATCATACTATAGATAATATAAATGGTTTGCAGGCTATTTTGGATTCAAAAATGGATACATCTACATTTGGAGCATCTACCATTTTAAATCTATTATTGACAGTAGATGGTACTGGCTCTGGACTAGATGCTGATTTATTAGATGGATATAACACCAGTGTTTCTGCTGTAGCAAACACAGTAGTTGTTAGAGATAGTAATGGTGATATTGTTAGTGATTTGAATGGAAATGCTTCTACTGCATCTAGGTTATTAAATACTATAACAATATCTTTAAGTGGTGATGTGAGTGGATCTACATTATTTAATGGTAGTTCTAACGTAACAATAACAGCACAAGTATTAGATAATTCTCACAATCATACTATAGCTAATGTTACTGGTTTACAAGCTGCTCTGGATAGTGTATTGAATACAAGTGATTTACATGACATGTTATTGACTATAGATGGAGCAGGATCTGCAATAGATGCAGATTTATTAGATGGACTGCATGGTTCTTATTATCTAAATGCTAGTAATTTAAATGCTGGTACCATTCCTGCTGATAGAGGAGTATTAGCAGGATCGTCAGCATATTCATTTCTTAGATATACAGGATTAGATAATGTAGCAGGTGGATTGAATGGTGGATCTACAGCACCAACTGGTACAAATAGATTAAATTACAGTGGTTATTTTTATGCCACAAGAGTATATAATGCAGTATATAATGACTTTGCAGAATGTTTTAATACATCTGTTAAATATCAAACATCTAAGAATAGAATTGTAGAATTTATAAATGGTAAAGCACAATTAGCTAACCCCAATTCAGATGCTGTAATAGGTGTTGTATCTGATTCTTATGGTTATATTCTTAATGGTGATGAAGCAGATATTATTGCTGGAAGAAAAGTACCTGTAGGTATGGCTGGTACTGTTATGGTTGATGCTGAATATACTGCAAGGGAATCTGATATGGGTTGTTTTGTTTGTGCTGGATTTAATGGTAAGGCAAGAGTTATACCAAAAGGTGAAGCTTATAAATACGAGGGTAAGATAGTTGGCAAAGTAATAGATATAGACTATAATAAAAATCAGTATAAGATCATTATCTGCCTTAGATAGTTGACAGTATCTTCAAAATCTATTAGAATTAAACAAAAGCTGATAGTTATTTTTGAGGAGTGAATTATTAAATTGTTTATAATAGAAAATATTATTACTGAGCAATGTAATCTTGGGTGTACCTATTGTTATATGAATAACAATCCTCTATATATGAGCAAAGAAACATTTAAAGTCATTTTAGATAATCTAGATAATATATTGAATATATACAATCAATCTCAATATCATCTAGATTTCTTTGGAGGAGAACCATTATTAAACTTTGACTTAATTGAATATGCTGTTCCACTATTACAACATGATAAAAGATGTGAATCATTTGGTATAATATCCAATCTTCTTGAATTAGATGAAAACAAAGTATCATTTATTAAAAACAATAATATAAATGTAAGCTTTAGCT
>CALMHN010000017.1 GCA_937863745.1 uncultured bacterium
AAGTTAAACCAAGATATTTTTCAGTATATATAACACATGAATGTAACTGGCACTGCTCTTACTGCCATAATGCTAATGAGCATTATGACTATAATATAGATCAAATAATATATAATGTTAATATGATTAAACCATATCTTGATAAAGCAGAGGTATTATGTTTGACTGGTGGTGAGCCAGGATTAGTACCAGAAGATATATTAAGATATGTGTTAAATTCAACTAATAATAAATGGACTATATGTACTAATGGTACTTTTATTAAGAATAACTATCATAAGTTATTTGAGAAGAATATTAAAAAGATATATTATCATGCCATAAAAGATTTGACAGAATCTTCTCAATTTATAAAATATGATGTTTTAAATATTGTATATTATGTTATAATAAATAACGATAATATACAATATTTAAATAAATTTATCCAAACAAATCAGGATATAATTATAGCACCAAAAGTAGAACACCCAAGGGTTAAGAAAGATATAGATATTGAAAATATAATTCAGTTATATGATATAATAAATGAATATAGTAATATATGTCCAGATAGAAAACATCAAATAGCAGAAATAATACATAACTATCAATCAGCTTCAAATAATATATGCAGATTGTATAATAAGAACTATGGCTTTGATTTAATAAAAAATAAAATATATAGATGCTGTTTAACAGATAAAGACATAGCAAGCATTCCATTAAATAAGGATAATGTTGATTACATATTTAATAGCAGAGATAATAATATATTTGGAATCAAAGATGATTTCTGTGATAGATGTAATAGATATGATATGATGTCAAATATACAGAAGGAGTTGTATACATTATGAAATTGTATAGCACTAATGAATGGGGAAAATTAAGGGAAGTAATAATTGGAAATGTAGAAGATACTTATGTGCCTAAATTCTTTCACAATCCAAGATTTAATGACAGATTTATATTCTCTGACAGAGGCAATTTCAATATTCATAAAACCATAAAAAGGAAATTTGATAATAGTAAGAATGTTACTTTAAATGATGTGAATATGATAGATAAACAAATACTAGAAGAACGTAGAGAAGATGTTGAGAATTTATGTGAAATATTAAGAAAAGAGCATATATCTGTCTTGCGTCCCAAATTGTTAAATGGTATACAAACTGTAAAGACACCATATTGGGAATCATTAACTCTTCCTGCACATAATGTAAGAGATTTGGTTTTGATAGTTAAAGATATGATAATAGAAACGCCTGTTATGAATACATTTAGATATTTTGAAACAGATTTATTTAAAGATATATTTTATGAATACTTTAAAAATGGATGTAAATGGATATCTGCACCAAAACCAACGTTGCAGTATATAGATGAGCATGATTTTGAAGATGATAATATTAAAGATACAAATGAAGCTGAAATTCTATTTGATGCAGCACAGATATTAAGATTTGGTGATAAATTATTATTTAATGTATCAACCAAGCATAATTATATGGGATATTTATGGCTCAAATCTATATTACAGGATAAGTTTGAAATATATCCTGTAGAAAGAATCTGTTATACCCATATAGATGGTGCACTAATGCCATTAGAAGATGGGGTTGTATTATATGATCCAATAAAAATGACTAAAGATAATCTAGATAAGCTTCCTGACTGGTTGAAAAAGTGGAAATTTATACCAGCACAAGATGATAATGATATGGAACGTTATACTG
>CALMHN010000018.1 GCA_937863745.1 uncultured bacterium
TGTATTAGCATCATTAATGTTAAATGTTGCCGTAGCAATATGATCCTGTTCAAATTTATCTTTTCCTGATGTATCAACATTAACTAAATTGTTAACAAGATAAATTGTAGAATCATCTTCAGTAACACCAGTTATTCCACTTAATGAAATATTACCATTTGCATCACTTGTATCAGATATAGCTTTATCATTAAATGTTACAAGATTTGCTTTTTTAACCGGATTACCATTTGCATCATATATAGTTCCCATTAATACATATTCCGTATCAAAATTAGTAACATTATATGAACTTGCTGCAAGTGTTGTATTACCAAATGCAACACGAGCAATAACTACTGTATCAGTAATTAAACTAAATGTTTTTGTATAATCCGTCCACGTCTTACCCATATCTATACTATATTGTAGTTTATAATTAGTTTCCGTAGAAGTAATTGTAACAGTCTTATCTTGAGACATATATGGTTTATCTATTGTGATAACTGGTGCCTTAACATCCGTATAAGTTCCATACTTGAAGAATGTAACAGTACCATTACCACCAATACCACCAGGAACCAAACGGCTATTGCCATTTGTTACCAAATTAGGCATTGTAGTACTTATACCTCCAGCAGCAGAAGTAGTTCCAGTATAATTATTCGTATTATAGAATACATTGATTGATCCACCACCTGATGAACCACCAACAGCTCCATAAGTATAATTATTACTTATTTGACCACTATAAACTGGTGCTGTATGACCTTCAGCTGTAATAGAACCAGCACCACCTATTGAATTAGTATAAATTGTAAGTAATCCACCAGCTCCAGTTCCAGATTCAACTAATGTTTGTCCACTAGTTCTTAGCCAAGCAGTTGTACCAGCAATAACACCTGCACCACCACCGGACAATGAAGAAGCTACATATGCATAGTCATTATTAGAACCAGTTCCACCAGTATAATCATTAATTAACGTAGGTTGATTATCTGTACCACCACCTCCGCCAGTATAAGCAAGACCACCAGTTCCAGCACCACCATAATAAGATGAACCAGATCCAGTCTTTGCAAAATTAGCAATGAAACCATTACCAAGTTGATATCCACCTCGACCACCAGCACCAGTTTGTCTTCCAGTTCCAGCAGTTCCTGTTGTTCCAACACCCGTAACATTTTGTCTAGTCATTGCACTAATGCCATCTGCACCAGTACTAGGAACATATTCATAAACATAGTTAGGATCTCTTAATAAGTATACATTCTCACCTAATGCTTTAGCACCATGTGAATTATCAATTGTACCATTATTAGTTAAAGTATCACTTACAGCCATTGTAAATCCTTTAGGACCACCATAAGTAGAACTATAATATACAGAAGCCGTAACTCCAGAATCAATAGTTAAATTACCTTTAACTTTAACACCAACCATATTATACGCATACGTATTAGCGGATGCTACATCACCAATTAATCCAAATGATTTATTTTCGCTAAATTCTGTATCACCATCATAAGTATATACATGAATATAATGCATTATTGATTCACCATTAGAATCAACTATTACTTTATATAAACCACTTACATTTAAATTCTTCTTGAAGAATTCATTTAAATCAACAACCGTATATCCAAATACATTATTAATATTAAGTAACTTGAATTCAGGTTTAACTAAATTAGTTAAATATGGTATTTCACCATCCATAGACCAAATAGAATCAAAATTGTAATTTGCAAAACTACTCTTAGTTAAGAATTCTGAACTAGTTAAATATTCTCCAACATTACTTGAATTATGTATGAATCTATCACTATCATAATAGAAGTTTGTATAAGTTGAATTTGTACTTGTAACTACAGAACTTGAAATATTAGTTGGATAAGATGATTCAAGATAATCAAATGTATAAGATGTTGATACATTACAATTAGTTAAACTTGAAGCATAACCTCCAACATTTGTTGTACCAGCAACTGATCCATAAGTATAAGTATTTGTA
>CALMHN010000019.1 GCA_937863745.1 uncultured bacterium
TCAGTTCCTAAGAACTCTACTAAGTCCATTTTTAAGAGCTTAATAGCTTTGCTCTTAGCTTTAATACCATACATCCCAAGGATACTTGCTTGATTTACTTGTAATAATACATCTTTATCATGTAATTCTTCATAGTCCTTAATTGTCATATAATCATATCTTTCAGGATGAACAATTACTACTTTGATACCTTTTGTTTGTAATTTAAATATTATTTGATCTAAATTATATATTCTATTAGCAAAAGGCAATTCAAGAAATAACACTTTATCTTCTAATAATTGGATTTGATCAGATTCTACTAAATCAATAATATTATCTGTTATTCTAACCTCATTAGCTAAATGCAATTTGATATCTAAGTTTGCATTTTTTACTTCTCGTACTAATCTATGAAATAAGAGATTTTTTAAGTCATTATCAGCATAGTAGGGATGTCTATAATGTGGTGTTAATACTATTTCTTTATAACCTAAAGAAGACATCTTATTTAAGATATTCATTGAGTCTTCAAAAGTCTTAGCTCCATCATCTATTCCATATAATATATGGCTATGAGTATCAATATAATTATTCATATTTATAACTATATTTGTATTTATAGGCTGAGCCATAGAATCCACCTTTACCTATTGGCAACCTATTTACAATAACACCAGCAATTGGAGCATTAACATTTTTTAAAGATTTAACTGTATTCATTAATAAGTCCATTGGTGTTATTCCCATAGAAGCTACAATTAAAGTTTTATCAACTAAATGAGATACGATTAATGAATCCGGTAAATTAGTTATTGGAGTTCCATCTAAAATAACATAGTCATATTGTTCTTCTAAGGCGCTTATAATTGATTTAAATATCGAACTACTTAATAATTCACTTGGGTTTGGTGGTATAACTCCACGGGTAATTACATCTAATCCATGAATTTCAGTTGGTGTTATATATCTATTTATATTGGCAATATCATTATTGGCAATTAAGTTTGAAAGTCCCATGTTATCAACATGAAATCTTTTATGAATAACACCTTTTCTTAAATCGCAATCAACTAAGATGACTTTCTTGTTGTTTTGAGCAAATGAAGCAGCTAAATTAGATGAGACAAATGATTTTCCTTCTCCAGGCATAGATGAGGTAATTAAGATAGTCTTACTACGTCCATTTATAGCTGAAAAAGATAAATTTGTACGGATAGTTTTTATATCTTCAACAAAGTTTGAATCAGGTAATGCTTTAATTAATAAATTATTACCTATTCCTAGTTTATCAATGTCTTTTGTACAATCTCTGATGGATCCCATGATTGGTAATTCTGTTTTATTTTCAACATCAATAATACTTTTAATATTTCTATCAAAATAATAAACAACAAATACATAGGCTAATGCTAATAGTAAACCTGAGGCAATATAAATAATAACTTCTTTAGTCATATTAACATTGTAAGGTTTTTCAGCTACAGTTGCCGCATCAAGTATAGAATAATTATCTAACTTATAGATCTCTGTTACTTTCTCACCAAATAATGTTGATATTTCATCAGCAATGGCTTTAGCGGTTTGAGCATCTTCATTTTTAACTGTTATATATAATATTTCTGTACTACTTTCAGAGTTAACTGATACTTCTTTTAACAAGTCTTCATAAGTCATGTCTAGACCAAGATAATTTATTGTTTCGCCTAAGACACTTTTACTTTGAATAATCTCTGTATAAGCATCAACAAGTGATGAACTCAAACTTAAATCAGATTGAGATACGGTATCATTTGCTGTACTTGTGGCAAGAATAATTGAAGTAGTTGATTTATACATTGGTTTCTTTATATATATACTATAAATAATACCAGATGTAAGTACAATTAAAATAATTAAGATGAAAACTAAAATGTTTTTTTTAAGATAGTCTAAAAATTGACTAAGATCAAACTCTTTTTCTTCCATAAATAAAAAACCCCTTTTCTCTTTATGTATTTTTATGTTAGCACATATAAATATTCCAGTCAATTTGGGTTATTAAAAAAAGCCGTTTATAAAACGACTTTATTTTGTATTGTAAGATTTCATTTTTGAATCATTACGTAATGTTCTTAATGCTTTCGCTTCAATTTGTCTAATTCTTTCGCGAGTAACGCCAAATTTATCTCCTACTTGTTCAAGTGTTTTTTCTTCTCCATCATCAAAACCAAATCTTAATCTAATTATTTGATATTCTCTTGGAGTTAGTCTTCTTTTCATAGCTTCATCTATACCTTGTTCTAGTAATGGCTTATAAGCCGATTCAAAAACATCTACTTTTGTATCTTCAACAAATTCGCCTAATGTTGATTCTGAATGGTCTCCTTCAGCGACATTTTGATCTAAACTAGAATTTTTTATTAAAGACATTTTATAGCACATGAATGTATCTTCGTTTATATCTAATTCCTTCATGATTGTCTCATCATCAGGATCAACAGCATATTTCAATTTATATTCATATATAAATTTATTTATACGACTTATTGTTTGACATAAATGAACAGGATATCTTATAGTTCTTGCTGTATCATCAATATATCTTCTAATAACTTGTCTTATCCACCAAGTTGCATAAGTAGAAAATTTAGTTCCTTTTGTTGGATCAAAACGATCAACCGCGGTCATAAGACCAAGGTTGCCTTGACTTACTAAGTCTTCTAAGTCAACTCCACGATTAGAATATTTTTTAGCAATAGATATTACTAAACGTAAATTACTACAAAAAAATCTTTCTTTAGCTTCAGGATCATTTTTATTATAGAACTTCATAGCAAGATCATGTTCTTCTATAGCTGTTAATAAAGGATATCTATGTATTTCGTTAATATAAGTAGACATAGAACTCATTTCTTCAGATAAAGAATAATCATCAATTATTCTAATATCGGAATTGTCTACGTATTCTTGTATTAAGGTTTGAACTGCATTATTATCAGTTAAATTATCAAGTAATGATTGTCTTATTTCTTTTGTATCACCAAAAAATTTACCTAATAAATCTTTAAAATAATTACTATTGGCTAATTCTTCAATTTTTTCAACAGTTAATTCATCAGGGTTTAATTCCTTATTAAGTATCTCAATATATTCTCTATTCATTCTAAGCCATCTCTTTTCCTTGTCTTATTATAAATTTTTTTAAAACTTGTCAAGAAACAATGGTATAATATTGATGTGCAGGTATAGTTCAGTGGTAGAATACGAGCTTCCCAAGCTTGAGACACGGGTTCGAGCCCCGCTACTTGCTCCAATTTTTTGCTAATTAAAACCTAGGTGTTTCCTAGGTTATTTTTATTTAATAATTATATGTTATCAAAAAAGATATATAAAAGAACTATATAAGCAATCCAGGCTATTATTATTAGAGGTATTTTAATACTTTTTTTTAACTTAGTTGGCCATATTAATAAAGTTACTGGTAAAGGAAAGCATATTAACCAGGCAATGAACCAACTAAATATTTTCTCGATTTTTCTTTGTTCTTCAAGCTGGGCTTCTCTTGCTTCATTTATTTTATCTATTCTTTCTTGAATAGCTTCAGCCTTTGCTTCTTCTCTTGCTCTAATTCTTCCTTTTTCTGCTTCATATCCTCTTTGTTCAGCATTATGGTCCTCATCATCTATTTTATATATAGCTCCACAGAAATCACATTTTGCTTCGGAACCATCTTTTCTTAACTTTAAAACAGCACCACATCTGGAACATTTCATCTCTACTAATTTCATATTAATACCTCTTATAATAATGATAGGTTAACTTTAAATTATATTTATAGTATAGCATATTTTATTTATTATAAACATTTATACTATTTGCAAGATATTTGATTAAGATGTTTTAATATTAAAAATAATTAATGGTAATATAGATTTATAATGTATAGCTACTTTTGGATTAATACCTAATATTTACAATTTACTAATCATTAATATAAGTGATATAATATCACTTGTTAGGGAGGATTTATGAAAAACATAAATAAGAAAGACAAGAAGAAAGAAAAAAAGATTAAAGGAGAAAATAAATTCCTTAAATTCTTAAAGGGATTAAAGATAAGTACAGTTGTAATAGTTATATTAGTAGCTGTTGTATGTGTTGAAAGTGCATTACTTATTACTGGTAAGTTAAAAGCTATTCCTCAAACATCAAATGGTGAAGATGTAATCGTATCATTCAATGATGGTACAAATTATACTGTTGATTCTGTATGGGAAGAAACTAAATCTACATATGGTTTAAGTGTATTAATGGATGATATTGATAATAAAATATTAGCTGAAGAATTTGCTGATCAAATGGATTCAATTAATGAATATGTTAGCAATACTGAAACTTCATTAAAGGCTAACTATGTTGATGATAATGGTAATTATAGTGAAAGTAAATTATTAAGTGCTTTAAGTAACTATGGTTATAGTTCTTTAGATCAATATTTACAAACTGTTAAATTAAGTTATATGAAATCTTTAGCTACAAAGAATTATGCTAAAACATTAGTTACGGATGCTGAAGTTAAAACTTACTATGATTCTAAAGTATATGCCGATATTTCAGCAGTTCATATTTTAGTTAAACCTGCTTCAAGTTCTACAGATGATACTAATGCTGCTAAAACTAAAGCTGAACAAATTATTGCCGCTATTAAGGCTGATGTTGAATCTGGTACAAGCGTTGCTGATGCATTCGCTAAATATAAAGATGATAGTTCAGTTACTTATCAAGATTTAGGAACATTCAATTATACTGATATGGATTCTACATTCTCTGCTGCTGCTTATGCTCTTGGAGTTAATGAATATACTACTACTCCTGTTAAGACTTCATATGGTTATCATATAATTCTTAAGACTGGTGAAAGTGATAAAGCATCTATTGATGATAAAAGAGATTCAATTCTTACTTCATTAGCAGAAGATAAAGTTAGTGCTGATAGTACTCTTTCAATAACTGCTATGGTTAAATTAAGAGAATCTTATGGTGTTACATTTGTTGATTCAACTCTTAAAGATAAATATGATAGATATATAAACTATCAATTAAATAATGCTTCAAGTAGTTCAAATAGTTAAAAAAAATAACCTAGAATTTTCTAGGTTTTTTTATTTGTTAAATCCACATACCAATGTGGTACTTATTGTATAATCAGTTTTACTATATGGTGATGTAGGATAAATTGTAATTGTCGTATTTGTGTAATCACATGAGTCCCCTGTTTTATAATTGATAAATGATGATTTTATAGAATCAGGATCATCTACGTAGTTAAGTATTTCATTTAAATTTACTACTATTCCAGATGATGAATAGATATTGGCATTTTGTAACTTCTCAGATGAATTAGTTCCTAGTAAATCATAATAGTAATTCTCATAGAAATCGCTTCCTAAGTCTGTTAATTTGCTTTCTAAGTTACTTTCTTCTTTAGTCTCTCTAGAAGTTGATACATAACGACAAAAGACTATAAATA
>CALMHN010000020.1 GCA_937863745.1 uncultured bacterium
CAGTATAACGTTCCATATCATTATCATCTTGTGCTGGTATAAATTTCCACTTTTTTAACCAATCTGGAAGTTTATCTAAATTATCTTTAGTCATCTTAATTGGATCATATAATATAACACCATCTTCTAAAGGCATCATTGCACCATCTATGTGAGTATAGCATATTCTTTCAATTGGATATATTTCAAACTTATCTTGTAATATAGATTTTAGCCAGAGATAACCCATATAATTATGTTTAGTTGATATATTAAATAGTAATTTATCGCCAAATCTTAATATTTGTGCCGCATCAAACATAATCTCTGTTTCATTAATATCTTTAATGTTGTCATCTTCAAAATCTTTCTCATCTATATATTGTAATGTTGGTTTTGGTGCAGATATCCATTTACAACCATTTTTAAAGTATTCATAGAATATATCTTTAAACAAATCTGTTTCAAAATATCTAAATGTATTCATAACTGATGTTTCTATTATCATATCTTTTATAATTAAAACTAGATCTCTAACATTATGGGCTGGAAGAGTTAATGATTCCCAATATGGTGTTTTAATACTCTGTATACCATTTAATAATTTAGGACGTAATACAGATATATGTTCTTTTCTTAATATATCACATAAATTCTCTACATCTTCTTTACGTTCTTCAAGAATTCTCTTATCAATCAAATTAACATCATCTAAAGTAATATTTTTACTATTATCAAATCTTTTCTTTATTGTTTTATGAATATTAAAATCTCCTCTATCAGAAAATATAAATCTATCATTAAATCTTGGATTCTTGAAGAACTTAGGCACATATGTCTCTTCTACATTTCCAATTATCACTTCTCTAAGTTTACCCCATTCATTAGTACTATACAATTTCATAATGTGCACAACTCCTTTCGTATGTTTAACATTATATCATATCTGTTGCATCTTTCACAAAATTTATCATTACTTCCAAATATATTATTGTTTCTGCTTTTAAATATGTTATCAACATTAGTTTGATTTAATTCAATATTAGCTATATCTTTATCTGTCAAACAACATCTATATATTTTATTCTTAATCAAATCAAATCCATAGTTTTTATTATATAACATACATATATCATTAGAAGTATATTGATAACCACGAAGTATTTGGACTATTTGTTGTTTTCTATCTGGACATATATTAGTATATTTATTTATAATATTATATAACTGAATAATATCTTCAAGACCTATCTCCCTTTTGATTCTAGGATGTTCTACTTTGGGTGCTATAATTATATCTTGATTTGTCTGAATAAAAGCGTCCAAATATTGTATATTATCATGATTTATTATAACATAATATATAATATTTGGCACATCATATTTAATAAATTTAAAAGGTTGTGATATATCCTTTATAGCATGATAGTATATTTTTCTAATTTGTTTTTCAAATAATTTGTGATAACCATTCTCAATAAATGTACCATTGGTGCAAATTGTCCATAGATTATTAGTTGAATTTAATACATATCTTAGTATATCTTCTGGAACTAATCCTGGTTCACCACCAGTCAGACATATAACATCAGCTTTTTCAAGATATGGTTTAATGATATTGATATTGTGCATTATTTGATCTAGATTATAATCATAATGTTCATTAGCATTATGACAATATGGACAATGCCAATTGCATTCATGTGTTATATATATTGAAAAATATCTTGGTTTACTTTGTAATCTTTTCATATATAACATACCTTGTATCTTTATCCACTTTCATATCAAGTATCTGATGATTACCTATCATAAATGGTATCTCCATTTTAATCTTTAATCCTAATTTAGTGAATGAATTAATATCAAATATTTGAGTGTGCCAGAATGGCAATAATGCTTTAGTAGTATAAGAGTAATCTATACATTCATTCGTAAAATAATCAATAATAATAAAATATCCATTTTTCTTCAATCTTTTAATTAAATCATTAATTACTATATTTAAATTGTTTTGTATATGTGATAGAGTGTCTTTAGTTCTAATAATATCATAATTATCATTAAGTATATTAACATATTGATCATTGTCAGCCATAATATCATAGGAATCTACAGTATAATTATAATTATGTATAAACTTTTCAAATTGACCATACATCGCACCAAAATCTAAAATATAACAATCTTTGAAAGTAATTAACATATTAATTATATCTAATTCTTTCGTTGCAAAATAATAACAATCTTTATTATCTTTATCATTTATAAATTGTGGTAATTTAGAAAATACATTAGCATAAAAATTATATTCATATTCTTCTAAAAATATATATTTTTGAAATATAGTACTGCAATTATTACATTTATATAGTACATAATCTGGAATATTAATATCATGTATATAATTATGAAATAGTGAAGTTACAAAATTACAATAACTTTCATCAGTTTTATGTTCATATATTTGTTCAAATTCAGTGCTTTGGCATAAAGGGCATTCTTTTCTCTCAGTAAACATTACTATTTCCTCAAGCTTAAATATTCTTTTATATCAATTATAGATGGTCTATTACAATATAAACAGATATCATTAACTGGATATATATTCTTTCTATGAATAACTATATCTTCAAAGTTATTATCATTCAATTCTACATATGGTGACAAATCTGTAACACCACACCCGCATTTATATATTCTGCTTTTAACAAAATCTAATCTTGTAACTAACAACATAGAAGAACATATTTTCTTATGTATATCACTTAAAGTATTTTGTGCCCTTGCAATGTATTCACGATCTACATTAGGATATTTTTTACTTAATGAAACTATATAATCTATATCTTCTCTAGATAAGTTCATATTATCATCTGTTTGTGAATGTGCTATATAACATTTCAATTCTATACTTGATAAATAAGTATGATCAGATAAAAAATCTTCTAATTTATGTAAATTATTTTTGTGTACTACTATACAGTATTTAATTGGTATATCATCTTTATAGGGGTATATATCTTTTATATCATTATTTAATATATCCTCACAAACATGATATGATATAAAAGTATAATTGATATCTTCTATTTTATGATAGTTCTTTTTAAGGAATAGCCCATTAGTATATATCTCAACAGGTACATTAGATCCTTTAATAAATGACAATACATAAGCTATTTCATCATAACTAAGCATACCAACTTCTCCACCCATAAGTAGAATCTTATCATTGGTATGTTTACAATGTGATACTAATTTGGGTAAATATATATCAATTAAATATTTCTGAAAAGATTCTTGTGGTAATCTCCATATATGACAATAGGAACAGTGCCACTGACATTTGTTGGTTAAATATATCTGAAATGATCTTTGCATTATATTATATCTCCAAGTTATAATATTCTTTATTCTTTATAGCTGACATAGCAAATTTAGGACTATTTGCAGAATATTTATAACATACACTACAATATGACTTATAACTAAATAATTTACCTTTTAAAGATAATTGTATGTTTTCTGATGTTATATCATAAGAAACTGATCTATCTACCTGCATACTACAATGTCTCAACTTCTTAGCATCTATATCTATAAAAGGATTATATGAATATTGTGCACATAATTGTCTGGTATCAGCTCTGGGTAAATATTGAGACATTTCACCATAAAGATATAATGTATTATATTGTTTTATCTTATTAAAAAATAACATTAATTTATCTATATCTGCTTTTAATGTTTCCTTTTTGGGTGTTATACTTTTAAAATATCTGTTAGGTTTGAAAAAGTCTATAGATTCAAAATAGTCAAAATTATTTAATAATGAATTTAAAGTTGTATCTGTTAACACTATTATTTGCTCCATCCAGTCTTCTAATATCTCATTTTCTGGCTCAAAATATAAACAATCAGTATTGACTATATCTAACACACTATGTTCCTGATAATAGTTTAATTTTTTACCAAATAATTCAGGAATATTGTATTTCTTTCTACATAAGCCATTACTTAATAAAGACATTTTAATAA
>CALMHN010000021.1 GCA_937863745.1 uncultured bacterium
AATTCTTTATTTAATTTCTCAATATCACCATCATATTTTTTAATTAAATTTTTTTCTTTGTCTGATAATTTTTCTGTTTTATCTTTGTTTTCCTTTTCTTTACATAGTATCACTTCCTTACCATTCTTCTTAACAAATTTAATATCATAATCACCTTCAGGCACCTTATCGACTTCTTTGAATCCCATTTTTTTATAATTATTAATTAATTCATTTTGTTTATCTTTCATTATATTTTCCACTTCACCATCAGTTTTCTCAATTCTACTTTTTCTCACTTTTATCTTATCTTCTAATTCTTTTATTTTAGATTCAGAAAAAATATCTTTATCTATATTTTTTTCAATATATTCTAATGCTTGTAGTTCGGCCTTATTAACTAAATTATTTTTTATTTTTTCTAATGTATTTGTTTTTGCAATATCATCTAATTTATCTTTTATATTTTTTATTTTTTCTTGTATTATCTTACCTTTTTTATCATATTTATTAGAATATATACCCCTTTGATATTTATCCATATTATCCCATTTTTCTGTATTTTTAAGATTTTCAAATTCTATTTCATTCATGTAATAATCAATAGTTGCATGATATAATTTTTGCACATTATTTTTTATATTATTGTAACCAAGCATAAAAGTAATAGGAGATAATAAATTAAATTTAGACTTCGAACCACCATATCCACCCTTTTCATTTATCATACTATCATGCAAATAAAAATACAAAGATTCTTTAATCAAAACACAAAATTTTTTTATATAAATTTAATTTTTTCACAAATCATCATTATCATAATCTATATCTAAATTCAATAAAGCATAATTAAATGTAGACTCATAATCCTCTATTTTTTTATCTATTTCATGTAATTTTTTAAGATAATCTTCTTTTATTTTCTTTTTCATAGATAAATCATTTTCTTGTTTTATATCATTATAATATTTTTTAATAATATCTTGCTTTGCTAATAATAATGATTGATAGTCAGACATTATTTTATTAAAGTTTTTAGATATTCTAATAGTAGACTTTTCCGAAATAATATTATCATTTATAAAATTATATTTTTCATTATGAACTATACTATTCTTTATATTATCTATAAATATTTTCTCAATAGCATCAATATCATTACTAATTTCTTCTATATCTTTTGCATATTTTTTCTTTACTGCTTCTCTTTCTTTATCACTTGATGCTTTTTCTATATCATTAATATAAATATTAATAATCATATTACGTTTTGCTAATAAAGTACGATAATATGATATCATTTTATTAAAATCACCAAGTTTCTTGATTGTTTTAGTCTCATTAACAATTTCATCATCATTTACTTCTGTTTTATCATCATATACATCGTCAATATTTTCATCAAAATATTCAATCCATTCATCTAATATTTTATTATTGTAATCTATAAAATCTATTATTGCATTATCAATTTTATCAAAATCATCTAATTCTCTTTTAAAAAATGTGTCTTTTATAGGATCAGATATTATTTTAAAATTTAATCCATCTATTATATTATTACTATCTGTTTTATATTTAATATAAATTAAATTATTCTTTTGCGGATTACTTAAAAATTTATATACCAATGATTTAAAATCATTATTATTACTATTAAAAATATCATTTATATTAATATTATCAGGTAAATTAACATTCCAACTTAATATATAATAATTTTCTGCATTCTTATATAATTTACTTCTATAATCTTTTATTAATCCCTTTTCTTTACATCTACGCAAAAAATCATCTAATTTGTCATTTAACTTAATCAAATGTTTTTTAATATTATCCTTTTCCGTTTTACCTTTATTAATTTTTTTGCTTTCTACTACATTTTTATCATCTTCCAATTCACTATCATCTTCATCATCAATTTTATTAATACTATTCCCTTGCACACTTTTTGTTATTTCAATAAACTCATCAAAATTTAAAAATTCTATTTTACCATGTTTTTTAGTTTTACTCGGTATATATGAAGATGTCTCATTGCCCCACTTATCACCACTACCAGTACCGCTATTAGTAATATAAGGATTACCCATTCCCGGTATATTATGTAACGTCTGCTGAGGATATGATGGAGTAAATGATGTATCAATATTATTTGAATCACTTGCATTATCTTTATCAGATGTATCATCAATATTTGTATCATCTAATTCTTCATTTGTAATATCAATATCTTCATAACTTTCAGATAATCTTGTCTTTTCTAATATTCTCGCCCCCATTTTTGATAATACAAAATAATAATTATCATTTTCTTTTATCTTTTTAAATAAATGTTGATTTTTATAAAACCAATCCATTGTGGGCTTTTTGCCATCAGACTCCTTTAATTGAAATATAAAATTCTTTATATCTTCATATGATACTTTGCCTTTACTATCAACAAATTCTAATATTTTACGACGAACAGGCGTTAATGTATAAATATTCTTTGCTGGATACTTTTCAGTATATTTACGTTTTATCGTTACTTTTTTTTCATTTAAAAAAAATTCATCTGGAAATGATATCATAATTTTTTATTTTTCTGTATATATAAATTTTTTTATAAATCA
>CALMHN010000022.1 GCA_937863745.1 uncultured bacterium
AAAATGATGGAAGTGTAATAAAGGTAAGTGAAACATCACTTGCAAGTACAACAACGACAACTACTACTAATACGACTACAATTAAGTCAGAATGTGATGGAAAAGTATATGAATTTGATTATACAGGAGATGAGCAAACATTTAGTCCTAATTGTAATGGCTATTATAAGTTTGAAGCTTGGGGTGCTCAAGGTAATGGTTCAAACTTTTCTAGTGTTGGCGTTTCATTAGGTGGAAAAGGAGCATATACTTCAGGATATGTTTATTTAGATTCTAGTAAAGCAGTAACCGTTGTTGTTGGTGCTGGTGGAAATGTTGCTTCTTCATATAGCACTTTATCCTCTTCACTATCTTCTTCTAATTATAATGGTGGTGGTGCCGGTGCTTTTGATACAAGTGAATCGGCTAATATTGGTGAACATGGATTTGCCGGTGGAGGAGCAACTGATTTTAGAATTGCTGGCAGTACTTTGAATGATAGAGTTATGGTAGCAGCTGGCGGAGGCGGAGGCGGTTGGTCTGGTAATGGATCAAGCGATCAATACTACATGTATGGCGGTGGTGCCGGTGGCGCATTAACCGGTATTGCTCCAGGTGGCTCATCAAGTTATATTGTTGGTACTCAAGTAAGTGGAAATGCTTTTGGTGTTGGTGGATCTGGAAGATTTGAACTGGGTGGAAACAACAATGGAACTGGAGGCGGAGGCGGAGGCTTCTATGGCGGTGGTAGTGGATTAAGTTTTACAAAGCCTAATTCTTCTGGATCTGGTGGCTCATCATTTATTTCTGGATATTTAGGATCAGTTGCTATTACTTCTAGTACCGATACTTCACAAAAATCAATTGATACTTCTATAAGATATATTGAAGATGGTTCAGCCGGGAACAATGTTAATGAATATAATCACATTGTTGAATTACAAGCCTATGATGAAACTGGTAATAATGTTGCTTTAAATAAGAAAACGGTTGGATCGGATATGACTATTCCGACTGATGGATATACTAATAGTGGCACTTATGCTGATTTAGGTACTGGTTCAAGATCTATAACTATTGATTTAGGCGCCGAATATAATATCAAAAAAGTTAAACTATGGAGATATTATGCTGATTCAAGAGTTTATTATAATACATATATAAAAGCATATAATGCTGATAAAACTAAATCTATATATTTCCACAATTATTCAACAAATGGTACGTATATTGAATCTTCTTCTGGTGCGACTTTTTACAATTGCAATAATGGTTCAAATGATGTGGCTTGTTCATACCATTATAGTGGTCTTATTTTCACTAATACTAATATGATTGCTGGAAATACCTCAATGCCAACACATGATGGAACAGGAACCATGACTGGTAACTCAGGTAATGGATATGCTCGTATTACTTATATTGGTTCATCATTGAATTAAAAGTATAATTTATTTATACTTTTTTTTGTCTTTATATTGCTAAATTTATAGTATTAATTTATAATTGAAATAGTATATTATTATAGTTTATTATGACTTTTTATATGGGATTGTAGGTGAATCAATGTGTTAAGTTTTGGTGTTATGTGGCTACTTCTTGCTGTTTCTTTTATTTTCATAACAATGCTAGACTTTGTTTCTTATGGAATACTTGGCATTTCTTACAATCTATTTATATTAATATCTAAGTTGGATTTATTTGGTGGTAGTAGTGCTGGTAAAGTTCTTTATGATGGCTTTTCATCAAGATTTTATATGGTTATTTCTATTATCATGGTCTTTGTTTTTTCTTATCAATTATTGTTGGTAATTATTAATCCTGATGATAATAAAAATGGAAAAGGTATGTCTAGTTTTGTTAAGGATACAGTTATATCTGTAGTATTAGTTATTGTATGTCCTTTAATATTTAGATATATGTCTGTTTTTCAAAATCATATGATTCAAGATAATACTATAGGGGCAATTGTTTTAGGAGAATCTTCTTCTAATTCTAAAATAAATCCGGGCAAAAGTATTTCTATGATTGTTTATATGAGTTTCTATCATCCTAAAGGAATGACTTATTCTGATTTCTTTGATAATGATGGTAATCTTTTAGATGGTGTTTGTAGTGGACGTAGTGGAAGTGCTGATGAAGCTTCTGAAGATACATGTCAGGCTTTTTATGATGATTTAAAGAAATGGTATGAAAGCGGATCAACTCCTGCAGCATTAACTAGTGATACAAAGTTACAAAAACAAATTGATGAAGATGGCGGTATGGAATACTGGTGGATTATATCAAACGTTTGTGCTTTGATAGTAGCTTGGTTCTTTATAAGCTATACGATTGATATTGCTACACGTGCAGTTAAACTTGGATTCCTTGAATTAGTTGCACCAATACCAATATTCTTAAGAGTATTTAGTAAAACTAAACCTTCATTTGATAAATGGGTTCAACAAGTTATTAAAACATATTTAGAATTATTTGTTAGACTTGCTGTAATATTCTTTATTGTAGAATTATGTAAGATGGTTCCATCTTTTATAAGTATTATATTTAATGGAGCAGATAGTACTTCAGATAATGTTATTCTTAAATTGTTTGCAACAGTGTTCTTAATTATTGGCTTATTACAATTTGCTAAAGAGGCTCCTGGATTATTCAATGACTTATTCTCACTTGGTGGTGGTTCATTAAGCGGTATGAAATTTGGACCTGCTGGTGCTGGTCATGCTATTGGTGCTGCAACTGGTGCTCTTGGTGGAGGATTCCAAAGTGCTCTTAGTGGAACAGGATTTAGAAATGGTGCCAAGATGGGTGCTGCTAATGGCTTTAAAGAAAAAGGTATGCAATTTGGTAACCAAAGACAAGGTGTATATACTTACTTTGGTGGTAAAGGTAAACATGGTACTTTAGGTGGACAAGCTTTAACTGAAAAAATACCTGCTGATGCTGAAATGGCTGGTAAAAAGGCTACTAAGGATGCTTATAAACAAAAATTCCGTACTTCTGCCGAGTATAAAGACTTCTATAGTGCTGCTATGAGTGAATCATTGGATACTTTGAATGCGGACCATAACAATAAGAAAGCTTCTCTTGACAGTAGACGTGCAAATAATAAACATGAATTAGATGCTGCTCAGGCAAATGTTGCTGGATTAACTACTGCTTATAAAGATGCTACGACTGATTTTACTAAGCAATATCAGGATATGGAAGCTAGATATGGACTTACTGGTTTAACAGGCGATGCTAGAAAAAATGCTGAAGCCAATGCTCATACTAGAATAAGTAATTCAATTAAAGATGGTACAGCTTCTGTTGAGGATAGAGCTTATTTAGATTCATTAGAGAAATATAACAAAGCAAAAGCTGCATTTACTAGTAATAATAAGAAGGTAACTGATCTTCGTGATGAGAGATTAAGAATTGCTCATGATTATGCTAATTTAGCTAAGGATCATGTTTATACTCAAGCTGAAGTTGAAAGTGATAAGGATGCTTTAAAATCTGTTTATTATAAGGCTGATCAATCTATGATTAATGCTTCTAAAAATATAGATGGATCATCATTTAGTGATGAAGCTAAACAATATCGTAGTGTTGCTCAAGCAGATGCAATAGATGATTATAAGGAAACAAGTGAATATAAGAAGAATGTTGCTGTATATTCACAAGCTTTGGAGAATTCTGGTGTACCTGCAAGTCCAACTGCAAGTCCACTTCCAATTACTTCTCCTCCTCCTGGTAGTACAGGTGGTGCTGGAGGTCCTGGAGGTGCTGGAGGATCTCATGGCGCTGGTGGTGCCGGCGGCTCCGGTGATGCTGGTGGAGGTCATCCTCATCCATAGAGAAATTTAAAAGAATAAA
>CALMHN010000023.1 GCA_937863745.1 uncultured bacterium
GTATGATCTTTTAAACGACATATATCTTTCAAATCATTTTCAAAAGATTTTAATTCAGAGTTATCTAAATAATATTTTGCGATTGTTTCGTAATCTTGTTTTAATAATTCAGGAACAATATAACTAGATGTATTTCCATAGTCATTATAATTTCATTATTTGTCCAACGAAGTTATTACCACGTTCAGCACTTAAATCAAAATCATTATTTAAGTGAGCATAAATATAAAGTCTTTCAATTCTTTTAGAAATATCAGTATCTAAATTTAATAGTTCTAATAAACTATTGGCACTATCTAAAACGTGATTTTTATAATCATGTATTTTAGGTATTAATTTAGCGACTTCTTGCATTTCTTTTTGAAATTCTTCATCAGATTTAAACAAGTCATCTGTTGAGATTTTATATTTATTATCTATTTCAGCTCTTTTTTGCATATTTTCTCCCATTAAGTAAAAGTTCTAGTTTCCTAGAACTTTATAAACTTTACTACTTCTTATCAACAAATTCAGCTTCTTCAGCTTTATCTGATTCAGTTGTATCAGCGCTCTTATTATCGCCCTTAGCTTGCTCTTTCTTAGCAGCTTCTTCATATACACGTCCAGCAAGTTCCATAGCCTTATCTTGTAAAGCTTTAGTCTTATCTTTAACTTCATCAACGTTAATCTTATCAGATTCAATAGACTTCTTTAATGCATCTATCTTATCATTAACATCTTTCTTTTCATCATCAGATAATTTATCACCTAAATCACGGACAGCACCTTCAGCTTGGAATATAGCTTGTTCAGCATCATTCTTAGCATCAGCTTGAGACTTTCTTAATTCATCTTCTTCTCTATTAGATTCAGCCTCTTTTACCATCTTATCGATTTCATCATCACTTAAGTTAGTATTATTAGAAATAGTAATCTTTTGTTCCTTACCAGTTCCTAAATCTTTAGCTTTAACATTAACAATACCATTGGCATCAATATCAAATGTTACTTCAATTTGAGGTACACCACGTCTTGCAGGTGGAATATCTCTTAATTGGAATCTTCCTAAAGTCTTATTATCAGCAGCCATAGGTCTTTCACCTTGAACAACATGAACATCTACAGCAGGTTGATTATCTTCCGCAGTTGAGAATACTTGAGACTTAGTAGTTGGAATAGTAGTATTTCTATCAATTAACTTAGTCATAACACCACCAAGAGTTTCAATACCTAATGATAATGGAGTTACATCTAGTAAAACTAAATCTTCAACTTCACCAGTAAGTACACCACCTTGAATAGCAGCACCCATAGCTACAACTTCATCAGGGTTAACACTCTTATTTGGTTCTTTTCCTAATTCTTTCTTAACTAAATCTTGAATATATGGAATTCTTGAAGATCCACCAACTAAGACAACTTGATCAATATCACTTGCACTTAATTTAGCATCACTTAAAGCTTTTCTTACTTGCTCAACAGTAGAATCAAATAAGTCTTTATTTAAATCTTCGAATTTAGCCTTAGTTAAATCCATTTCGAAGTTTACAGGAGCGCCATTAACTTGAGCAATAAATGGTAAACTTACAGTAGTTGTAGTTGAAGTAGATAAAGCCTTCTTAGCTTTTTCAGCTTCATCAATAACTCTTTGCATAGCCATCTTATCACCAGTAATATCAGCACCAGTTTGACTCTTAATTTCAGAAACTAAATAATCAGTAGTACGTTTATCAAAATCATCTCCACCTAAATGGTTATTACCACTTGTAGATTTAACTTCGAATACACCATCACCTAATTCAAGTATAGAAACATCGAATGTTCCACCACCTAAATCATATACTAATATAGTTTGAGACTTATCTTGTTTATCAAGACCATATGCTAAAGCAGCAGCAGTTGGTTCATTTACAATTCTTTCAACTTCAAGTCCAGCAATTTTACCAGCATTTTTAGTAGCTTGTCTTTGAGCATCATTAAAATATGCAGGAACTGTAATAACAGCCTTAGTAACTTTTTCTCCTAAATAACTTTCAGCATCTTTCTTAATCTTACCAAGAATCATTGCTGAAATCTCTTCTGGAGTATATTCCTTACCATTTGCTTTAACTTTCTTACCTGAACCCATTAATCTCTTAATAGATGAAATAGTATTATCAGCATTAGTAACAGCTTGTCTCTTTGCTTGTACACCAACTAAAATATCATTTCCTTTAAATGCTACTACAGAAGGAGTTGTTCTATCTCCATCAGAATTAGCAATAACTTTAGGGGCTCCACCCTCTAATACAGCACAACAACTATTAGTTGTACCTAAATCAATACCTATAATTTTTCCCATAATTTATCTCTCCTTTATTAATTAGATACTTTAACCATGGCTGGTCTAAGTACTTTATCTTTATATTTATATCCTTTTTGTAAAACATCTATAACCATATTAGGATTCACACCTTCAACATGATCCGTCATTACAGCTTGATGGATACTTGGATCAAACTCTATATCTTTATCATTTATCTCAACAACTTCATTTTCCTTCAATATATCTAACACATGATTATAAATCATCTTAAATCCACTTAAGAATTCTTTATTCTCATCTGTTTCCATACTTAAAGCTCTTTCAAAGTTATCTATAATTAGAATAAGTTTCTTTAATATATCTTCATTAGCATACTTATACATATTACTAACTTCTTCATCTTTACGTCTAGTATAATTCATCATTTCTGCTTGAATACGCATTGACTTTTCTTTTTCAATATTAAGTTTTTCTTCTAATTCTTTTATCTTTAAATTGTCTTTATTCTTATTAAACTTTTTATGTTCTTTAGAATCTACAACTTTTTTCTTATTATCTTCATTAGTTTCCATTATTCCTCCTATTTATCTAAATATTGTTTTAAGAAATTAAGTAAACTAACAACTTTATCATATTCCATTCTCTTAGGGCCTATGATTGCAAGAGTACCTTCATCTTTTCCAACTTTATAATGTGTTTTAATAATCGTGACATCAGGATCAAACTCAGACTCATCACCAATGTAAACATTAATACCTTCATCATTGGTAGATATACGATTAACTAATTCATCATTTTCAAGTTTTGAAACCATTTCTTTCAGTTTATTAGTATCATCATATTCTTGATAATCTAATAAGTTAGTCTTACCACTAAAAACTATATCTGAATTATCCATCGTAAAATCTCTAAAAGCAGATGAGAAGAAATTACATACTTCTTCATAGCGATTAATAACTCCACGAATAATAGGCTTAACATCCATTTCAAGACGTTCATTAACCTTATCAAGAGGTGTTCCTATTAAAGCCTTATTAATAATCTCAGAAGTCTTAATTAACTCTTGAATATTAATCTTAGAACTTACTTTAACTTGTTTATTTTCAACATCGCCTTGATTAGTAACAAGAACAGCTACAACTGTACTATCACCATTTTCATCCACATTATCATCCAATGATACAATGCTTATTTGTTTCAATGTTGAAGTATTAGCAGATGGTCCAATGACAACACTCGTATAATGAGTAATATCACTTATAATTTCCATACACTTAGTAACGGCATCAGATACAACCAAATTATTATTACTTAAAATGGTTTGTAATCTTAACATATCTTCACCATTCATCTTCTTAGGTTGCATTAAATGATTAACATAATACTTATAACCTTTTTCTGAAGGAATTCTTCCAGATGAAGTATGTTCTTTTTCAATAAGACCCAACTCTTCAAGATCTGCCATATCATTTCTGATCGTAGCACTTGAACAACCAAACTTATCTACTAAAGATTTACTACTAACAGGTTTAAAAGTTTCAATATAGTTTTCCACTATATCTTTTAAGATTTCTTCTTGTCTTTCTCCCATAATTTCACATCCTAGCACTACTAATTTATCAGTGCTAAATAAACTATAAAATAATTGTTAGCACTTGTCAATACTTATTGCTAATTTTACAAAAAATAAAAAGCAATTTCTTGCTTATTATTAATTAAATAGTTTATTCATATTATCATCAATTTGTTTATTTTTAGTTTTTTTATCCATCTTATTATAAGCATATAAAGAATTATATAAACCAATACCTACAAATATTAACGATATAAAAGTTACCAAATAACTAGACTTTTTATTACTCCAAATAATATCAGTTGGATCAGCTGGATTATATAATATATCAACACTAGAACCAATTGCCTGATTATTATTAGAATATTTAGTTGATGTTTTACGATAAGAATTACCATTAACAATATATCCAACAACTATAGCTTTACTATTTTCATCAGTAGAACTAACATCATAGTCTACAACAATAGCCGATACTTCTTTATATGTATCTATATTATTATTATAATTCCTCGTATAAACAAAAGACCAAATGACAAAGAATAAAGAAACCAATGTAAATAATATACCAAAGAATAACTCATCCTTAGGATTATATTTAAATTCATTCTTACTCATAACACACCACACCTATCATAAAATAATTATAACTAAATAAATAAAAAAAGTGAATACAATCTATTCACTTATTTAATACCCAAATATGATATGGAACAGCAAATTTAGTATTTGAATCCCCATTATATACACCAATATTACCAAATTCAATAGATGTTGTAGTAACATTAGCAGTTCTATTAGTTACAACAGGATCACCCATTATAGAACCAAAATAAATTATTTTTTTACATAAGGTATCATATTATTAATAATTAACTATTTTCATATAAATAGTCTATTGCTTCTTGTACAGAAGATACATTCCATGAAGCATCACTTGGTGTATATGAAACTTCCTTAGCAGCAACTGTATCATAAGATGAATCACCATCAGCTAAATAACTTGCTTGAGAATAAGCTACATTTAAAGTGAATTTAAATGTTGTATCTTCACTTGGAAGTAAAGAAGCATTGGCTGGTTGAGTGTACTTAACAGAAACTTTATATTTCTTTGTAACTCCAGCATTTAATGTATCACCCATTGTAATATCAGCAGTAGTGCCATCATCATTTAACCATTTAACTGAATAAGTTAAATAATCATTAGAATACAAGGCTGTATAAGCAGTTTCAGCTGTATTACTTCCAACTTGACTTGTTAAAGTAATAGCCTTAACTAATCCATCAATATTACCTTCATTAGTAACTCCAACTGTAAATTCATACTTTTGATTAGCTTCCAAATTAACAGCAAATGTTAAGTTTTGATTAGCTGTATCAATTTCTGATTTAGTTATTTGAGAAGCACTTACATTTGTTAATGTATCAGATGTTGTATCATTCAATTGGGTAATAGATCCTGCTACATAATGGATGTTCCAACTATAAGAATTTAAAGCAGCTTCACCTGTAACATATAAAGTAACAGAATAAGCAGCATAACCTACAGACATAACTATCAGTAGTAATGCTAAAACAATAACTGTAATTTTTAATTTTCTATTCATAATCTCACCTATTATTATTATAATACTATATTTTTTTTATAATTAAAATACCTAAAATATTTAACTTACACTTTTTCCTAAATAAGTTATACGGGCATATCCATTTCCATCATTTCCAGTCATAGTACCAGTACCATCATGTGTTGGCATACTAGATGTTCCAGCAATCATATTAGTATTAGTAAATACCATACCTGAATAATGATATGAACATGTTATATCACTTGAAGCACTTGTTTCAGTACATTGAACGCCATTAGAGTCATTTCTAGGAGTTAATGATGAACTTGATGCTATAGCAACGCAGCCTTGATAGCCTGAAATATATGATGAGCCACCAGCTCCAGCATTATGCTGCCAACTAGCGCCTCCACCGCCATAGTAACCACTACCACCACCAGCGCCATACCAACCTGTACCACCTAAGCCAAATGAGCCAGAAATACTCGTTGTATTTCCATAGCCACCGCCAAGGTAACCACCGCTTGTTTGAGTGCCACCACCAGCTGCAATTTTTGAATTAGTTGGGGAAATACCAACTAAATTTCCACCAGCGCCACCATAACCATGTTCTCCATTTGGGTCTCCACTCCAATAAGCACCGCCTCCACCACCAGCAGCTACCATAATTCTTGATTTTAATCCAATTGATGAATTCCACGTTAAATCTGTAGTAGATGGTGCTTCGCTAAAGTATCTGATATCACTTGCTCCACCACCCTGTCTATCTGTTGAAATATTACTACTCCAAGCACCACCGCCATTAAAAGTTGCATCTTGTGAAGCAGCACCATTTATATTACTGCCGCCAATACCAACATATACATATAAAGTTATGCCTTCAGTTAATAATATAGTACCGCTAGTGTAAGCACCATTACCACCAGTATAACTACCCGAATCACCACCTGAAGCACCCCATGTTTCCAATTTATAATAACCAGTACATGGAGTAACAAACTTTTGATAGCTACCCATAGCACCAAAGTTAAAATTAAAATTAACAGGATAATCGCATTCATAAACTTTATCATATAAACTATCGACAGCATCCTTAGCATTATTATAATCAGTCATTTTACCGTCATAAGTAACATACTTAGCTTCAATTAAATTATTTGCATAAGCAAAAAAAATATAGCCAAATACAATACCAAGTAAGGTCATTAAAACAATTTTTTTCTTATTCATAAATACATAACCCCTAATTCAATTTCTTACCCAAATATGTAATTCTTGCAAATCCATTACCTGATTTAGCATAATCAGATGTAGCACTTGCACTTACATTAGTAGTTGTATTAGTCATAGTTGAAGCATCCGTACTAGTTGAACAATTATAACACGTCATATGCTTAATTGTTGAAGAATAAGATAATAAAGAAGTGCTTCCAATATAACCAGATCCTCCAGCAGAAGCTTCTGAAGGATCAGAAGATGATCCACCATAAAAGCCACCGCCTCCACCGGATACACAATATGATTTATAAGAGGCGCCCTTGCCAAAATAACCATTATAAGCACCATTTCTTGGATTAACTCCTCCAGATGTTTGAGTACCGCCATAAACAATAAATGTTGCTAAATTCCCACCATAAGTATTATAAGTACTAGCACCAATGTAACCGCCACCAGAGCCACCGCTTCCATAATGATAAAAAGGCTGATAAGAAAGATAATAGGTCATACCTCCTCCTCCACCAGCAACAATTAGAATGGAATCAATGTTAGCAGATAAAGTTGACAATAAACCACTCCTGCTAGAAATATGTGTAGCACCACCACCAGCTCCTATTATCTCGGTATAACCATCACAGCCATATGCATCTCCACCGCCATTATAACCACCAGTCATGTTTACATTAGTGGAATAATTAACTTTACCAGCTCCTCCAACATTTATATAATACTTTGTACTAGAGTCCATTCTCATTAATCCCACAGAATAACCACCATACCCAGCAATAACATTATATCCAGAAGCAAAACCGCCTTGAGCACCCCAAACTTCTAATTTATAAAAGCCTGTACACTCAGGAGTAAATATTTGTTCAGTTCCCGTATAATCAAAATCAAATGTTTTTCCAGAAGAATATGAACAAGCTGTGCCCTCTTTTTCTTTTAATTCATTTAACGCATCATTTAAATTGTCAACTTTTGAATATGAATTAGAATAAGATATTTCTGATGGAATAATAAAACTAGAAGCCAAAACACTAATAGTTATTGTAAAAATGAAACTAGTTACAAAGACTAAACAATATTTTAATTTCATATTACAATATCACCCTACCATAATTATACAAGAAAAGCAGTCCAAAAAAAAGACATATAATACTATGTCTTAATTAATGCTTTTTTTCTAAAAAAGATGGAAATAGCACTTACGCTTTCCATCTTTGAACAACATTACAGTTACTTGAATATGGCGCAGGATTTGGCATATCCATCTTAATAATAACCGGTATTTTAAATGCCGTACCAAATGCAACCATAGTACCAGATTGAAGTGATGTTAATTTTTCAATTATGTCACCAGATATATTAGGAAGCATTTTATTAATATAGTCAAGATCCAAAGGGTGTGTCATTTTCAATATACAGAAATTACTAGTTTGACCAATTACAGTATCAGATAGTTCAACAGGTCTTTGAGATATTAAATCTAACATAACACCATATTTACGACCTTCCTTAGCTATTCTTTCAAATATATTATATCCAATTAAGAAATGATCAATATCATCTTTAGTTACATATCTATGAGCTTCTTCTATAAATAAATGGAATGGAATTGCTGCTCTTTCTTGTCTAGATTTAGCAAAATCAAATATCATCTTACAATATATCTTAACCATAGTCTTAGCTAATTGATCATCAATATCTTCAAGATTAATATTAATTATTTGGCTTCTCTTTCCATTATGTACTATTAAACTAGATATGTAGTTTTCTAGACTGATATATTGACTAATACTAAAGAACTTTTTATTAGCTGAATTATTTAATGCATGTAATCTAACTTGCATAATTGTAGCATTATCTTGCATTATTCTATTATTTAAGAATCCATCACCTATTAAAGTAAATGATAAGGCTTTTTCTAAATCATCTAATGTATAATATGCATCCTTTGGTATTTCCATACGTGCTTCTAGTTCTTCATCAATAAATTTTAATATATATTCATTAATTAAAACAGATTCACCAAATTCACCATTTCTATCAATTCCAAAGCATTCAGAGAACTTTCTTGTATAGCCAATACCTTGTAAGTCAGCATTAACATTAAATTCAGGTGTTGAACAATCTTTAATTATTGTAAATATATCATTTTTCTTTCCAGAAGCACTTTGATTACTAAATAAAATAGACATCATAGCTTTAGCAATTAAATGATTCTTTAACTTATGTGTATCTTCATCATCTTTAGAAAATAACTTAGCTAATTTAATCATTCTTTCAATAATTGTATATTGATGGTGATTATCAGCTTGTAATAATAAACAGACATCATCTATTGTAAGTAAGAATATTGGTAACTTTAAAGGAACATCTGTATCATCAACAGGATTAGATGTAATAAATTTATATTGATAATTAGGATTAAATTGACTTAATACTTTAAAAGCATTCTTGTATTCACCATAAGCATCAAAGAAAAATAAATTAGCATTAAATGATAAGAAATTCTTATTTAAAAATATATTTTGTACTATTCTAGCAACTGAACAAGATTTACCTGAACCAGTGTTACCAAATATAGCCATATGGTTAGAAAACATATCATTAATATCAACAAATACATTCTTTCCAGGATATACAGCACTTTTACCCATATATAATGCCCCAGGAGTATTACT
>CALMHN010000024.1 GCA_937863745.1 uncultured bacterium
AGATTGTAGATTCTATTGAATGGAAGAGATTAGATGCTGGTCTTATTACTAGAGAAATGGCTATAAAATCTATTAATATTCGTACATATAATAAATATGAAAGTTTAGTTAGAGACTTTATGAATAGTTGGTATATACATCAGATATGGAATAAAAATGCTTTAGATATTGTTAAAGATTTATATAAACATAATTACAATTTATATGTTATTTCTAATATGAGTGAAGATGTTTGGAATCATTTTAAAGTATATCCTTATATTAAATATTTTAAGGGAATTTTGGTATCCTATGTTGTTAAAACTTTAAAGCCTAATATAGATATATATGATATATTTTTAAAATCATCTGGTTTAAATCCAAGTGAATCTATTTTTATAGATGATAGAATTGAAAATGTTAATACTGCTAGTAGTTTAGGATTTAGGGCACGTTTGGTAAGTAAAGATGATGCTAATGATATAAAGAGAATACTTGCAGAATTTAATATTAAATATTGATATTTATGTTATAATACAATTATTTTATAACTGAGAGGTGTAATATGGTTACTGATATAGTAAGTGAAATTGTTAAAAAAGAATTGGGTGAAGTTAGTGTTAGTTTATCCTCTAAACCAGGTTTATGTGATTTTCAAATTAATGATGCTTTTAGATTAGCTAAAGAATTACATAAGGCTCCAGCTGATATAGCTTCAGAAATGGTTGATAAACTTAAGAATAGTGAGAACTCTTCTTATTATTTTGAGTCTATTAGTTTTGTTAATGGATTTGTTAATATTACTTTAAGTAATAAATTTATTAATGATTTAATAAAAGAGATGAATTCTAAAGATAAATTTGGTATCTCTTTAGATAACAAAAAGGTTGTTCTTGATTATGGTGGTCCTAATGTTGCTAAGCCTTTACATGTTGGTCATATGAGAACGGCAATTGTTGGTGAAGCTATTAAACGTATTTGTAAATATAAAGGTAATGATACGATTGCAGATACTCATTTAGGTGATTATGGTCTTCAAATTGGTGAAGTTATATATGCTATGAAACATGATAATGTTAAACCAGAAGATTGTACTTTAGAGTATTTAAATGAAGCATATCCTCGTATGAGTGCTTTAGTAAAAACTGATGATAAAATCATGGATGAATGTGCTAATATTACTAAAGATTTACAAGAAGGTAATGCTGAATATGAATCATATTTGAAAGTTATTAAAGAAATTTCTGTAAGTGATATTAGAAGATTATATAATTATCTTGATGTTTCTTTTGATTTATGGGAAGGTGAGTCTGATGCTTACCAATATATTAAACCTGTTGAAGATATTTTAAATAAAGAGGGTTTATTACATGAGTCTGAAGGGGCTTTAGTAGTTGATGTTAATGAAGATAGTGATACTAAGGAAATTCCTCCTTTAATATTTAAAAAATCTAATGGAGCCTATTTATATGGTACATCTGATGTTTCAACAATTTATGAAAGAGAATCAAAGTTTCAACCCGATAATATTTTATATGTTGTAGATAATAGACAAGACTTACATTTTAAACAAGTATTTAGAACAGTTAAAAAGGCTGGTATAAGTGATGCTAAGTTAGAATTCCTTGGATATGGCACGGTTAATGGAGAAGATGGAAAACCTTATAAAACTAGATCCGGTGACACTCCTCATTTGGATGACTTATTTAAAGAAACAAAAGATATATTTATTTCTAAAAAAGATGGTAATGAGTCCATGGATGATGAAGACATTCGTAAGATTGTAAATGCCATATTAAAGTTTGCTGACTTACAAAACAATCGTGTTAACGATTATATATTTGATATTAATAAGTTTAGTAATGTTGTTGGTAAAACTGGTCCTTATATGTTATATACAGTTTTACGTTTAAAGAAGATTATTAAAGAGTTTAATAATATAGATGATTTATCAGATAATATTTATGATGATACTGATAGAAAGTTAAGATTTAGACTAATTACTTTATCCGAATCATTTGATAAAGCTTATAATAATAGATTACCTAATTATTTAGCTGATTATTTATATGATTTAGCGGTAGATGCTAATAATTTCTATCAAAATAATCATGTAATTGGATGCGATGATAGGACTAAGCAAGAGGACTGGGTTTATATATTAAATGTTACTGTTAAAGTCTTAGAAGAAATGTTACATTTAGTTGGAATAGATATTCCTAGTTATATGTAGATGGTTTTATGAATATAGATTACTTAAAGAATAAAATTAAAGAAGAATATAATGATGATATTGGAATTGTCATTGATAAAAGGTTTGTTACCATTAGAGTTAATACATTAATTAATAATATAGAGAATGTTATAAAAGTTTTTAATGATAATAATATTTTATATGAACATGTTGCTTATTATGATGATGCATTAGTAGTATTGAATAAATCAGAAGAAGATATATCAAACTTGGACATTTATATAAATGGTTCAATTTATTTGCAAAGTTTATCTTCAATGATGCCTCCTTTATATTTGGATGTTAAGGCTCATGAAATGATTTTGGATATGTGTGCTGCACCTGGTAGTAAGACATCTCAGATTGCTGCTTTATCAAACAATAATGCTTTAATAACAGCATGTGAGCGTAATAAAGGAAGGTTAGAGAGACTTAAATACAATTTAAATCATTTGGGTGTTACTTGTGTTAATGTCATGAATATTGACTCAAGAGATTTATCTGATGACTTTAAGTTTGATAAGATTATGCTTGATGCTCCTTGTAGTGGATCAGGCACTTTAACTTTAAAAAATTTAGATAGTTTTAAATTAGATGATTCTTTATTAAATAAAATTACTAATACTCAATTTACTTTATTGAATAAGGCTATTAATTTGGTTAATAAAGATTCTTATATTATTTATTCTACATGTTCTATTTTAAAAGAAGAGAATGAGGATATTATTAATAAAGCACTTAAAACTGGGAAAGTTTCGCTTGTTAAATTGACAGGAAAAGATATTGAATATTTAAATAGTAATATTGATGGTGTTCTTACGATTAAACCTAGTAATTACTATGAAGGATTCTTTATAGCATTACTTAAGAAGAATTAGTTATCTAATTCTTTTATTTTCAAAGGATAGAGGTTTATTACCTCTAAATGGTATTTATTATTTAATTGATTTATTGTTATTTTTTTGATTACCTTATAATTAATATTGGTTATATTTATTATTTTCCTTATGTTGTTAACGTATTTTATAAATGATATTTCTTTTAGATTATTATTTTTATATAGGTCAGCTAATGTATAGGCAATGATGTTTGGTAGTATATTTAATTCTATGTATTTTGCTAATTTTGTAGTTGTTTTATAATTCATTTTTCCTCCTAATTTATATATATTAGGTAGTATTCCATTTCTAATTTTCTTGTGATATTATATTAATATGAAAGAAGGTAATTTTATGGAATTAAAAGGAAGTAAGACCGAGCAAAATTTAATGACAGCATTTGCTGGAGAATCTCAAGCTCGTAATAAATATGATTTCTATGCTTCTCAAGCTAGAAAAGATGGATATGAGCAAATTGCTGCTATCTATGATGAGACTGCTAGTAATGAAAGAGAACATGCTAAAATGTGGTTTAAAGAATTACATGATGGTAAGGTTCCTACAACTACAGATAATTTACAAGATGCTATAAATGGTGAGAAATACGAATGGGAATCAATGTATAAAGGATTTGCTGAAGTTGCTCGTCAAGAAGGATTTGAAAGAATTGCGACTCTATTTGATGAAGTTGCTGGTATTGAACATCAACATGAAGATAGATATATGAAACTTTTAGGAAATATTAATAACAATTTAGTATTTGCTAGAGGTGAAGATAGAGTTTGGATTTGCCGTAATTGTGGATATGTTTATATTGGAAAAGAAGCTTTAAAAGTTTGCCCAGTATGTGCTCATCCTCAAAGCTTTATGGAATTAAAGGCTGATAATTATTAGGATTATTTAATAATCTCAATATCATCAGGATAATCGTGAATTAGTTCATTAACAAATGGACTAATTTTTTTATTTACCATGATGTATATATCATTTTTTGTTCTTGTTAAAGCAACATAGAATAGTCTTCTTTCTTCTTCATAAGGTATATAATCATGTTCTTTTAAAACAAATCTTAATATTCTTTCATTCCTAATAGTTGAAGGAATATTATCTGAGTTAACCAATATAACATATGAGGCTTCTAGCCCTTTTGAACGATGAATTGTTAATTTATTTGGATAATTAATTTGTTGTATATCTTTATTATTTCTTCCTAAGATAAGTATATCTTCATCATTTATCTTATTTATTATATAATCAAGGCTTTTGTTAAATACTATTTTTATTGGTCTTAATTGATTTTTATTAGATACTATTTGCTTTTTTAATTGTTTTGGATTTTTCATGATAAAATTTGTAGAAACTTTTATTAATTGATTACTATTACGATAAGTATATTTTAAATAACTATATGTTGTATCCGTAAAATATTTTCTAAAATTAATAAATATATCTAGATTACAGCCAGAAAATCGATAAATACTTTGAAAGTCATCACCAACTACAAATAGGGATGCATTCGTATATTTTATTATTTCCTTTATTAAATCTAGCCTTACTTTTGATGTATCTTGAAACTCATCAATGATTATTTGTTTATAACTTAAATGTTTTGAACAAATTTCTTGCTGTGATTTTATTATCATATCGTCAAAATCTATTTTACCTTGAGACTCTAGATCATGTTGATATATGATGTAGATATCTAATATGTATTTAATAACTATTTTTTCATTAAACCATGCTGATTTATAAAATCTATAGATATCATATTTATCTAGATTGTTGCTTTTGGCTAATTTTATGAATGTTGATATTATCATTTTGATTTTTTGATATTCATAGGTTTCAAATAATGAGTCTATATTTCTTTCAGTATATAATATATTTTTAAAGATCCTTTTATTTTTTTTATTGTATTTTATGTATGATTTAAAATATTCATCTATTATGTAGTCTAGATAATTGTCGTTTATTATTGAAATATTATCGTTATTTAGTATTTTAAGTCCTAATTTATGAAAAGTTAATACCTCTATATCATAGTTGATTTTTAATAGCTTTTCTTTTAACGATTTAGCTGATTCATTAGTAAATGAGATACATAGTATATCTTCTGGTTTTATATTTTTAACCTCGATTAGATATTTTATTTTACCAAGTATAGTTAATGTTTTACCAGATCCTGCACCGGCTACAACTAAAGAATTTTTTGAATTAGCCTCGATTGCTTTTATTTGATTATTATCAAGTATGCAACCATTTATATTGTAGAAATTATTCATTTCATCACCTATAATATATATACAAAAAAAAGAGGATATTTCCTCTTAATTTAATTCTCTTAATTCATCTTTATTAATAGAGTATAGATAGATATTAGTTTTTTTATTGTTAATATTTTCAATATATTTTTTGTATCCGTTTAATTGATCTAGATATTCTTTTTCATCAATATCGGATGTTTTATAATCTATAATATCTAAATGATCTTTATATTCTAATAACAAATCGATTATTCCGTGGTATTCTTTGTTACCTTCTTTATATAAGAATTCATGTTCTTTATATACTTTTGCTTGATTGATATTTTGCAATTCTTTATGATTTAAGAAAGATTTAATTCGATCTTTATAAATATCATCTATATTTAAATCGTCTAAATTTGAATTATTAAAGTTATAGATTTCAAATATGTAGTGCATTTTAGTACCAAATTGTAATTTTTCATCCATCTCTTTAGTTTTAATTTTAGTCATTATTTTTGAAAAATGTTTTTCTTCTTCTATATCGTTTTGAATTAGTACTTCTTTGGTTTTTATTTTTACATTAGACTTTGGAATATGATCTATATAATTATAATTTCTTATAGCTTTATATTCCGTGGTTAAATTTACGTTTTCTAAATCAACATTAGTAATATTTATCTTAGTTCTTAGTAATTCCAATATATCTGAGTAAGATTTTACATTTGTCATGTCAGAATAACTTATATCATTTATGGATTCGTATTCTTCTTTAAAACTATTAATCATGATTAGATTTTCTTTTGCTCTTGTAAGGGCTACATAAAGTAATCTAATTTTTTCTGATAGGGTGCTTAAGTATTCTTGATTATCTTTTAAACTTGATAATAAAGTATTACCAACTCCATCTTTATAGAAAGGTATTATTAATCCATATGTGGAACTATATGAAAATCTTGATTTGCTTCCTCCGCCTTTTGTGAAATCAGAATTTAGATAAGGTAAGTATACATAGTTGAATTCTAGTCCTTTTGATGCATGAATTGTCATTAGGTTAACTGAATTACCAGATGATATGCTTGCACTCATCGTTAAATCTTCATCACTTTCCAATAATTCATCAAAATAGTTAGACATATCATATATATTCATTCCAAGGTTATTTAATGATTCAGCATTATTTATAAAATATTCTAGCTTACTTAATCGTTCATCTATATCTCCGACTAAAGATAACTTATTTATAATATCAAAATCGTCTATAATTTTCATTAACAATTCTTTGTTTGATAAAGCATCTATTTGATCACTTATTGTTAAGCATTTTTGATATAGTTCGGTTTTATTAAATGTTTTATTTTTTATAATATCAAATATTTCATCATCACTTAATTTATAGATATAACTTCTAGAAACTGATGCAAAGTAATGCTTATAATCATTATCAAAGAAGGCGTGTTCATGTACCTTGATTATTAGGTTTATTAAACTTTTAAGGATAAATATTTCATCATCTTCTTTAACTGATAAATCTTTATGTATTTGAGTTGGTATATGATTATATTCTAATATTTTTTTTACGGTTTCAAAATTTTTGCCTTTATCTATTAATATAGCAAAATCTTTATAAGTAATTTCTCTTAGCTTGCCATCGTCAAAAACACTTGAATGGCTATTTATTTTATCATTTATATCTTTTGCAATAATAAATGCTTCAATTTCGCTTGTGTTATATTTGTCTTTATAGTCAGTATTTTGGTAATTTAAATAGGTTGTAGAATAATCTTGAGTTGTAGATTTTACTTCATCATATTTCTTAAAACCAAATACCATTTGGTGTTCTTTTTTGTAGTTTGCGCCACCTACATCATCTGTCATGATATTATCAAAGAATTTATTTACTTCAGTTACTACTTCTGATCTTGATCTAAAGTTTTTAGTCAAATCAATTTTATAGCCTTTTATACCATCTTTATAGCTATCATATTTATTTTTAAATATTGCTGGATTAGCATTTCTAAATCCATATATTGATTGTTTTATATCACCAACCATATAAACGTTATCGTTTTGAATGTAGGAGACAAATGTTTCTTGTATGTCATTGGTATCTTGATATTCATCAATCATTATTTCATAGGTGTTGTGTTTGATTTCTTCACAGACGTCAGGATTGTTTTTTACTATTTCTATTGCTTTGAATGCGATGTCGGTAAAGTTATAGGCATTATGAACTTCCTTATAATTTTTTACTTTTTTATTTAAATTTTTAATAATATCAATTATAGTTTTGGCATATGGAAGAGTTGATTTATATTGGCTAAGTAAATATGTACTAGGAATATTAACTAACTTTTTAATTCTAGTAATAATTTCCATAGCTTTGGTTTTTATTTCTTTTCCTTCTTCGGTATATACTCCTTTTGATGCCATGGCTAGTTTAATATCAAGAGAAGTTAACAATTCATCATAGGTTGTTGCATTAAGAAAGTTGGCCATCGAAATATAATTGGCTTCTCTTTTGTCCTCTTTTTCTGTTTCTTCTCCTAGACTTTCTAGTAATTCCGCTGCATCATCTCTTAATTTAAATATCATTTCAGTATAGGCATCAATTAGAAAATGTAGATATTCATCTTTATATTTGTCAGTTATATAGTTTTCTAGAAAGTCATCCATATTAATATTATTTTGGAGAGACTTATAGATATTAATTACTGATTTTCTAAGTGGAGTATCATCCTTAATACAAAAATCATTTATTAATTGAGTGAACTCAGGTTCTCTTTTTTCATATTTATCTTCCATGATTTCATCTAGTATTTTATTTATTTCCATATCTAAAACTGAATCGTCAATAATGGAAAAGTTAGCTGGCATATTTAATAAATAATTATATTTCTTTACAATACTTTGAGCAAAGGAGTCAAAAGTGGTTATATAAGCTGAATCAAGTTTTTTTGCTTCTTCTGATACTTCAGGATGTTCATTTATAATCTTTCTAATTCTTTCTTTCATTTCTGATGCTGAGTTTTTTGTAAACGTTAGTATTATTAAATTTGAAATACTTACTTTTCTTCCATCTTTAAAGTAATCATTCATGAGTATTCTTAATACTCTTTCTTTTAAAACAGCGGTTTTACCTGATCCAGCACCGGCAGAGACGATGATATTTTTTCCTTGTTTCATTACAGCTTCTTTTTGCTCTTCAGTATAATAGGCTGGTGCTTCATATTTATTCATCATCATCATCTTCTTCCTTTTGCATAGTAATTATATTGTAGTCTTTATATTTATGATAACAGATATCCTTGTACTCACAGTATGAACAGGCATCAATATTTTTTTCATTTATCATAAGAGGTGATATAGGAAATTTAGCATTTGTTACATTGTCTATACAGCTTTCTATTAATTGTTTCATCTCTTTTATTAGTGATTCCCTCATATCTAAGTCATATACTTTAGATGTCTTTTTAAATGTACCATCTTGTTTTAATGCTAATCCTGATATAACTTCTGAATTAGCATAGGTATCATCGAAATTTTCAATGGCTTTTTCATCATTAAAAGTTATACCATTTAATTTTAATTTCTTTTCTTTTTCAATTAAGAAATCTTTATTTGGGTCATATGTAGTATCTAAATTTAGTATATTTTGGATATATAAACCAATTACTTCAAGATTTTCATCATATAATTTTAACAAATATAAATATATGGGTAATTGAATACCAATTCCATATTGAAATAATGTCATATCAAGTTTATCACTACCAGTTTTATAATCGATAATCATTACTTTATTTTGATAGAATAATACTTTATCAACTATACCTTTTATATGGGTTTTTATTTTTCTTTCAATATCAAATTGTAATTGATATTCATGTTCTTCTTTATCATGTTTAGAATGTTTATATTGTTTTCTAATAGTTTCTATTATAAAGTGACATTCTTTATTTAATTGTTCTATGAAAAACTTATTTTTATTAGTTAAATCTATTTTGTCTTTATTATCTTCTACATATTTATAGTAAACTTCATCTATATTCTTTTCTTCATTATTTAAACATTCTTGTAATGTGTAATGGAATAGGGAACCAATGAATGCTTGAATTGTTTGCTTAAACGTTGATAGGTATAGGACATCTTTTAATAGATATTTAAATGGGCAGTTATTATAATCTGATATTGATGAATAAGAGAAATTAATCTTATTGTCAATTAAATTTAATACCTTATTGGATTCTATACCTGTATATGCATTATCATATGTTTTATAAGGTATTTTATAGTTATTATAAAGTGTTCCTAATGTTTCATTTACTTCATTATATTTTATTAAGTTATCAATATTCATAGCTAAATTTAATTTATTAATATTATCATTGTAATTTGATATATTGAAGTCAGTAACTATTTTTTTAAAGCAATCGTCTTGTATAAGGAATGATTCTTCATATTTATTGAAGGCGTCTTTTAGTTTATAGGTAATGCTAATATTCTTAATATTTTTAATACTTCTAAGATAACTATCTTTGGTAATGTTGTTATATTCATTGGTGTTTTCTATGATGTCTGGTTTAATTTTATCATCTATGAAATCTTCATCTCTTTTAAACTTAGGTATACTTCCTAGATTAAAGCCAATTAAAAAGACATATTCATCATCTGAGAATACATTATCTAAAATATCAATTAATTTGATTTCGTTAGTATATTTATTAATAATAATTTTTTGCATTTGCATTTCTTCTTGAATAAGCTCTTTAATAGCTACATATGAAGATGCCCAAGAATATGATGATATTAAGTCAAATAATTTATCATAGATAATCTTATTGTAATCATTTGTAGAAACATTAAACCTTTTTGAAATATCTTCAAGCAGTTCTTCTATATTATCTGATAGATTATTAATAAAATATGTACCAATTGATGTTTGATTTAGGGTTGTTTCCTTATTTAGATTTACAGGTATACCATACATTTTAAATATTCTTTTAATTGTAAAATAATATTCATCAGAATAATTTGAAAGATAAATTTTGTTGATATCTACACCTTTATCAACTAATTTTATTATCTCTTCAGCAACATATGATATTTCTTCATTCATTGTTTTAAATTCATATACATCATGGCAATAATTGTTATCTTTAGTTGGGATAATATTAATTTTTATATAAGATGATGCTTCTTTTAATAAATAATTATTATATTTATTAATATATGTATAGCCATATACGTAGATGTTACTTTTAGACTTTAACATATCTATAAATAAATCATCATATATTAATAGTCTGTTATTTTCCAAGTCTTCTTTAATTGTTAGAAGTTTTTGTAACTTTGGTTCTTTATATGAGTTTTCATTCAAATAATAGGTATCATCTATATAAGTTTTAGCATCAAGATATTTAACGTTATAATGGTTCATGACGTAGTTAATCGCTTCATTTGTGTAATCATATTTTAATCCTATATTTAATTCAGAAAATGATAAGAATTTTATATCTTTCATTATTTTATTATCAGTCAGATAATTTAATATTTTATTTTTATTATTTGTAGTTGTTATTAGGATTGAATTATCCTCTAAATCGTTTAAAAAATCCATGTTTCCTCCTAATATATATATTGTTTATAGTTTCATTTATTTCTTATTTAAAGTATAACATAAAAAAAGATTAATAAATTAATCTTCATAGACGGATGTTATTCCAAAGTAACTTTCAAATGATAACCAATTACCATCATTGTAAAGTATCTTTGCTAAATCATAGCCTACATAGCGTAAGTGCCATGACTCATATTTATAACCTGTTTCCGATTCTTTTCCATCAGGAAATCTTATTATAAATCCGTATTTCCAACAGTTTTTAGCGACCCATTTTCCTTCATTGGTATTACCAAATTCATCTGATACAGAGTTTAAATCAAAAGCATATCCTGTTTGATGTTCTGAGTATCCAGCTCTTGAAGAGTAGGTGTCTGCTTCAGTTTTACCATCACGTTTAACATAGGCATCGTAGATATTCTTTTGGGTTGTATATGATCGATAACCTGATTGAATCCAAATATTTAGATTTTCTTTTTTAGCAGCTGTTATTAAATCTTGGGCTGCTTGATAAACTGTTTCATCGATGCAGTCATTACAAGTGTTAGTTGTATTTTGGGCATCCTTATGAGCATTTAATGGATAGTATGTAGAAGGTAGGGAATATGTTTTATTGGCTATCATATAGCCATCAATATAAGTAACATCATTAACACGTTCTATTTTATATCCATTAGAAGTTAATCCTTCATCTATTTTATCACCAGTTATATAATCTAATTTTTTATAACTATTTGTAGTTTGCTCAACAGTTTTTATATTCTCTTTTTCTGCTGTTATAGTTGTGGTTGTCTCTGTAGTTTCACTTTTAGTAGTAGTATTTTCTTTATTACATGAGTTATTAATGTAGCATTTTAGGCAAGATGAATTAGATATGCTAATTAATAGTTTTATTAGGATTAAGACTACAAATATAATAATGGCTATTAAGCCACCTTTAATAGTACTTTTTTCTTTATTATTTCTATCTAAATATAAATAGTATATAAAGTATATTATTGGTATTAATAGACATAATAAAAGTGATACAATTGATACAATTTTGCTTAATATTGTTGCTTCACACATACTAACTCCTTATTTTATTTTTGCAAATACTTCGGCAATTGGTTTATTTATTTGCAAACAATTATTGATATTTAATTTATCTTTATTTATTACCACTAGATTACGTCCTTTAAAATAATTAATCAATCCGGCAGCAGGATAAACATTTAAAGATGTTCCTCCAACAATTAATGTGTCGCATTCTTCAATATATTGAATGGATTTTTGAATACTATCTTCATTAAGTGGCTCTTCGTAAAGGACAACATCTGGTTTTATTATTCCTCCACATGGACATGTGGGAATACTTCCTTTAAACTTTAACATACTTTCCAAGCTAAATGATTTACCACATGAGATGCAGTGATTAGAATAAATAGTGCCATGTAGGTTAATAACATTTTTTGATCCGGCCATTTCGTGCAATCCATCTATGTTTTGTGTAATAATGGCTTTTAATTTACCTTTATCTTCTAATTCTTTTAATTTTTTATGACATTCATTTGGTAAAACATTTGGATATACTAATTTATCAAAGTAAAATTTATAAAAATAATTGGGATTTTCAACAAAAAAAGAATGAGATACAATCATTTCTGCTGGAAACTCATACTTTTCTTTATATAATCCTGATTCACTTCGAAAATCAGGTATACCACTTTCAGTTGATACACCTGCTCCGCCAAAAAATACTATGTTATTTGATTCATCAATTATTTTTTGTAATTGTTCAATCATTTATTTTCTCTTTTTGAAGGTATTTACAATAATAATTATTATTCCAATTGCTTCAATAATTAATGATATTGCAACTAAAAGATTAACTTTACTAGAAGTCATATTTATTGTATTAGATAAATAAGTTGTTAATATTAAAACGAATAAACCAATTATTACAACGAATATTCCTAAATCAATTTTTTTATCATTATTTAGTTTAGAATTATCTTCTATTTTTGTAACTTTAATTTCTTCCTTTTTTTCTGGAACTTTCTTTTCTTCTTTTTTTACTTCTATTTTTTCTTCTTTTACTTCTTTTTCAACCTTTTTAGGTTCTTCTTTTACAACTTTCTTAGTTACATCTTTCTTTGAATTTACTTTTTTAGCACTTGTAGCTTTCTTAGTTGTTTTTTTAGTTGCAACTTTTTTAGTAGTCTTTTTTTCTTTATCTTCTTCTATTTTTTTAGTAGTAGCCATTTTATACACCTCAATAACATTATACAATAATAAGGCTAAATTTCAAGAATAACACTTTTATTGTTCGTAAAGATAGAATATAATAATTAGTATGAAAAAAGAGAAATTAGATATTATTTATGAAGATAAGAATTATATTGTAGTTAATAAACCGGCTCATTTGCTTACTATTGCAACTGATAAAGGTACCGAACCAACGTTATATCATAAGGTTCATGACTATGTATATAAAAAGAATAAGAACAATAAAATTTTTATTGTCCATAGACTTGATAAGGATACATCAGGTGTGGTTTTGTTTACAAAAAATCCTAAATTAAAGGAAGAAATACAAAATAATTGGGATAATTATGCTGAGGTTCGTGAGTATTATGCGGTTGTTGAAGGTCGTATGAGTGGATCCGGCAAAATTGTTGAATATTTACTTGAGAATAAGCAACACAACGTTTATGCAACCAAAAAGGGTGAGGGACATATTGCTATTACTAATTATGAGGTAGTTAAAGTTGGAAGAAATTATACTTTATTAAAGATTAATATTTCTACTGGTAGAAAAAATCAAATTAGAGTAGGTCTTGCTAATTTAGGACATCCAATTATCGGTGATAAAAAATATGGCTCTAATGTTAAATATGTTAATATGCTACTTCATGCTTCTAAGTTAACAATGTTTGATCCTTTAAGTCAAAAAAGTCATGATTATATAGCACCAATGCCTAAATATTTTGAAACATATATGCAATAAAAAATACATTCATTAATTTGAATGTATTTATTTTTATAATAATTTATCTATATTATCGTCATCTGAATATTCTAAAATATCTCCTGGTTGACATTTTAATACTTTACATATTCCTTCAAGTGTTGAAAATCTTATTGCTTTTGCTTTTCCAGTCTTTAAATTTGACATATTAGCATTAGTTATTCCAACATCTTCTGCAAGTTGATTTAAACTAATTTTACGATCTGCCATGATTCTATCTAGTCTTACAATGATTCCCATTTTTAACACTCTCCATTACTAATTATATTCTATTTTAGCATAAATTTATTGATAATCAATACTATTTTGGATAATTTTCGTAATAATCTCTTTCTGATAAGACATCTAATAAATTATTCAAAACAACATCATCGGTTTCATCGTATACTAGCTCTACTTTATAAATTAAATCATTTAGTGATTTACAATTTAAATAGTTAATATTGTAGTGCTTTAAAATATCTATTTGTTCTTGTGATAACTTTAAACCATTTGGTAGATTTTTAAGCATTGTATAATCTGGATTTATTTCAATATCTACATTTTTATCCATATTAACCCTTTATTAAACTAGCAAAGTCAACAGTGCTTAGGAAATAATATCCTCCATAGATAACAATGACAAACATAATAATAAAGAATAATACTGGAAGGAAATCAAGTATTATCTTGGCTCCTTTATGCATGATTGGCTCTGTTTGTTCTTTTACTTCAGGAGCTTTTACTGTTTCTACTTCTTCTTGTCTTTCTACTTTTTGAATTTTCTTAACTTTTTCAATTGGAATTAATCTAGTATCAATTAACTCTTCATCAGTATCATAGTAATCATCCCCGTGAATACTTTTTTCTATATCTTCAATTTTCTCATCAAAATCTGGTAGAAAATTGTTCTTTGAATCAAATAATTTTATTGTGTTTGAATTTGTATACATTTGTTTCATCCTTTTCTTAGAAAATAATATCACATGTAATGTGCAAAAACAATTATCATATATACCAAACATTAGTTTAAATATGTTGAATAAAGGCCGTTTTTATGGTAAAATTTACGTAGAATAGGAGGATAGATTAATGATGAATAATAAAAGTGTTGCTAATTTTATTAAAGAATTGAATATTAGATTAGATTTA
>CALMHN010000025.1 GCA_937863745.1 uncultured bacterium
CCCAGATACACATGAAATAAATCTATTTGGGAATCTATCGGGTTCATATAAATGGGTTGGTGGTGTATTATAGTCAAATGGCAAGATATATGGAATACCATATAATTAGACACAAATATTGGAATTTGACCCAGATACACATAAAATAAATCTATTTGGGTATCTATCGGGTTCTCTTAAATGGGTTGGTGGTGTATTATAGCCAAATGGCAAGATATATGGAATACCATAGTATTAGTCACAAATATTAGAATTTGATCCAAACACACATTAGATTAATTTATTTGGAAGTGTAGGAAGTGGTGAATGGAAATATATATACGGTGTATTATAGCCAAATGGTAAGATATATGGAGTACCGTATAATGCCACATCCATTCTTGAAATAGATGTTGGATAGCCACCAGTGTCAGATATTGACAGTATATTATATCCTCCATTTATTCCAAAAATTACAAGTGGAGTGGTAAATACTATGATAAATATAATCGGAGAACTTCAAGATATTAAATTGTAGTATAATGATGTATTTTTAATGTATACTAACACCGAAATATTATTTTATGATTTTTAGACTGGAACATTATTATCTGAATTAACAATTTAGAATAATAGTCTAATATTATACAACAATAATCAAATACATTTTCAATTAACAAATCCTATCATAGATTAGATCTATATACCCAAATCTGATATTTGTATATTTCTTACAACGCATGATATATATATATTTAATCGTATATATAATAATACACAAGTATTTTGGCAATTAAAATATACAAATACATTTAACGATATTGAATTAACACAAATGCTTGTTAAATAGGATATCAACAATACACATTTATATATTACTACAAATACGAATATGGTTATATATACTACAGTATTTAATAATCAGTATATGGATTATGAAATGGGAGATTCTGATACATAGCCTATAACTTAGCATATCAAAACTAATGGTAAAGAAACAATCATATAGAATGATAAAAACATTGTATCTCTTACTAAGAATCAAGTGAATTGGTATCTACCAATATATCAATATTTTGAATTTACATTACCTTCATTAGAGTTTATATTTTTAGATAAATACATTTTTGTTATTACTAGAGATAAGATGATACATTATATATAGCCTAATGGAAAATTGCTAATAACACATGATTTGAGAGAATCTATTTCTTAGATCTCACAAGTATGCTAGGATAATATACATAAAAATATTTTAATTCAAACGAATGATAATACAATAATTGTTGTCAAACAATCATTATTAAATTTATTAGATAGATCTGTACCTATATACGATAGTGTCATAACTTTCCCAAATGAAAAACTTCGATATTTTTATAATGATAAAACATATCTATATGTATATACTACAAATAGTACAACATTAAAACTATATAGATTTAAATATACTGAATCCAATCAATACACATTAATTGATTCAAGTACAGTTGCTAATATTCCACAAAATGTAGAATTAAAATTTTAGATGAATATACACAATAACGTTGTTATAGCGTATCAATTAAATAATCAATAGTATATTATCAATCATGATAATAATTATAATAGTTTTTAGCACTTAGATATACCATGTGCTAATTCAGATGGAATAAATATATATAAAACATATACATATTATAATAACTAGGAAATGTATGCTATAAACATATCTAATAATATAGATAGAATTGATGTCATTGGATTATCTAATAATGAATATAATAAAATGTCTATATATAAATCGTTATTAAATCCTGGGAATAGATTAAATTCTGATATTAGTAATTAGGATATTTATTCTAATAGATATTATAAACAGAATTTTGATATTTTTTATATACCAAATACATATATTAAAGCATATACTCCGCAAATAGAAAATATTATACCATATGATAGTTATAAAACATTAAATATATTACTATCACATACTATTTCCAAACGATACAGAAATTATAAAATAAATCCTATGTATTTGGTAACTGGATAGAGAAATTTGACATTTACCGAGTATGACAAACAATTATTTGGGACGTTATATTATGAATTGAAAGATGGTACATTTTCCATAACAAGACTGAATGACAAAATAACTATCAATCTATTAAATAGAATTAGCCAAGATTGGCAAGGAAATAATTATCTTGACTATAATATATTTGATTATTATTATTCCCATTTAACAGATGATGGATATCAATATCGAGATTTTAAATTATCTATAATATATCAAATAACACAAAATATTGGTAATATTAATCTAAAACAATTCAATATTGATATCAAACATAATTTAAAATCAGTACCAAAATAGCAATTTATGAATAATAAATGGCGGCATGAAATTATCTTATTTAATATCAAAATGATTAATCGACAATAGTCTATGGTGTATATGTATAGAATACCATTAAAAGATTTGTTATATACATATTCGGTATCTTACAATTTTTTAGACTTTAATATTAAATTAATTGAAGATATACAAAATTACAGAACAGATATACCATATTATGTTGGGGCATATACTGCATATACAAAAATTAAATTAGAAACATCTATATATGATATAGAATTTTATAATTTCAATACAATTGAATTGGCAAATAATAATGAAAGTGATACTGACAATATATTATTATAGATAGATTTATATAACCAATATAATCCAATAAGATATCCGTTAAGATCTCAACGAAATAAACCACATGATAAAGCTCATAATACATTAGTTACTCAATAATTTTTAAAAATATGTGTAGGAGGAATTTTTTAATGATAACTACAAATCCTCAATTATTAGCAGGATATGAATTATTAAATCGCGACAAAATTAATAATTCATTGATAAATTCTATATAGAATTCATTAATGGATTATCGATAGGAATAGATTACTAGCATTGGATATGTTTCCAATACACAAAAAATGTTATTAACAGGATTTCATGATAATACTAAAATATCATATGTATCTGATCCATAGGATACATTTTATCATTTATATTATATCAATTTAAATAATTAGACTATAAATGGAATAACATTTTCTAATGTTAATATCATTCAATCGTAGGAATATTTATATAATTCTACATATGACCAATATTATGACATATATGTTGTTAAAGACAATAAAATATATTTCAGTTAGCCATATGACGATGATGATACAATTAATGCTATTATTAATTCGACATATAATAGTTTAATATATTTTAATAAAAACGTATTGAATAGTATGAGTATTATATAGTCTAAAGTTAATACTAGCAATCCAATTCCACAACCGCCATAGCTTATATTTGGTTAGTTTGATAATAATAAAAACTTGAAAATATATAAAGTTAATATTCCAAATTTTTTGAAATATATTAATCCATCGACAATTAATCAATTAGATATAGTTGATATTGTGTTTAATTAGAGAAATGTACCATCGTTACCAGATGTGAATAATTATATTAGAATTATTCATACTGTCACATAGAGTTCGTTCAATACAAATACATTATCAGTAACTCTACCATAGGTGGATGGTATTAATCAAAATATAAAAATAGTATTTACTGCTAACAGTGGCAATATTAGTAATTATATTCAATAGTATGATGTATTTTTATTTGGTATATAGATGCCAAATAGTATTTATTTTTATTCTGAAAATGAATTTAAAATTCATGCGGATAATGGAATTAATATAACTATAGATGCAAATAATACTTCATCTAATGCTGTATTTGCTATTGCACATGATGGCGCACACGCACCTGATAATTATAGTGAAGGTACAAATGGATAGACTAATTTAGTAACAATATCAGAGACTGGTGAACAAACATATAATATTAAACGGAATTATAATAAGATAACAGATAATGGAAATATATTATTTGAAATAAATAATACTGTCAATAGTGATAGAGATGGAACGAATAATAATGCCACAAGTGGAGTAAATACACGGTTTACATATAATGGATTTGTAATTATAACTGGGCATGATAAAACTGCAGATCAAATAGGATTAGAAGTTATATATAATATAAAAGGAAATAATGGGATTTTTAATAATGTAACGATAACTAATGATTTGACAGTTAATGGAATTACACATTTGGCAGATTAGTCAAGTGAAAATATTGCAAATTATTTAGTACGGCGTGATTCTAATGGTAATTTCTAGGCTGGTACTATAACCGCATAGTTGAATGGTAACTAGGCAACCGCATCTAAATTAAGTACTGCCAGGACAATCTCATTGGCAGGTTCTGTAACTGGGTCATAGTCATTTGATGGATCATAGAATATTACTATTAATACTACAACTAATCATACACATCCGTCATCTGATATCACTGATTAGACTCCTAACAACACACCTAATACAATTGTCAAGCGTGATTCTAATGGGAGTTTTAAATAGCAAAATTTAGAACTTGCGGGTAATTTGCAAGTTTAGGGAAATTTAACAGTATCTGGCACAACTACAACTATAAATACTGAAACTATTGAATTATAGGATAATATTATATTATTAAATTCTAACTATACTGGCAGTTCTCCATCTGAAAATGCTGGAATTGAAATAAATAGAGGTACATTATAGCATCCAAAATTATTATGGGATGAAACAAATGATACATGGGCTGTTTCAATAGATGGTACAACATTATATGAAATATTGAATTAGAATAATTATACAAATTATACTGTCACTAAAACTGGTGGAGGAGCTTCAGGAATTTGGAATATAAGTATTACAGGTAACTAGGCAACCGCATCTAAATTAAGTACTGCCAGGACAATCTCATTGGCAG